>JAYEKE010000018.1:0-10346 GCA_034660915.1 Pseudomonadota bacterium | reverse complement strand
AAGGTTGAAGCTGTTCTCCCTATACCCTATACCGTACACCCTGAACCGTTCAGGAATATTTTATGCCCAGCCGACCTGTCTTCCGGCTTCGTAGAGGATAATACCGGCGGCGGTAGAGAGATTTAAACTACGGACCACTCCTTCGATCATCGGTATCCTGATAGTCCACCTTGCCTGGCCTGCCAGCAGTGATTCCGGCAGGCCCATGGTTTCTTTGCCGAAAACCAGGAAGTCCCCTGGTTTGAAATCCGCTTCGATATAGCTTTTTTGCGCCTTTTTGGAGGTGTACCAATACCGCCCTTCGGGATGAGCTTGCTGCATTTCTGCCAGCGTCTTCCATTGTCTGACATCTACAGCCGGCCAATAGTCCAGCCCGGCCCGTTTTAATTGCCGATCATCAAGGGAAAATCCCAGTTTGCCAACCAGGTGCAGAATGGTGCCGGTGGCGGCACACAAGCGGGCGATGTTACCGGTATTTGGGGGTATTTCAGGTTCCACCAGGACAATATGAAATGGTCCGGGAGATTTTTCCGGGAGGTTTTCAGCTTTCATTTCAGCTGTCTGCCGGGGGGCGCGGTATTGGCGAACGGGGCAGACTGAACCTGATTTCTTCCCGCTTCTTTGGCCTGGTAGAGACATTGATCAGCCCAGGAAAGCAGTTGTTCCGGGCTGTAGTTGGAAACGGGTACTACGGCTGATACTCCGAGGCTGATAGTCACTACTGGCGTCACTGGAGAGTTCTTATGTGGCATGTTGAGTAATTGAACCTGCTTTCGCATCTGCTCCGCCAGCTGTGTAGCTCCTTCGGTATCAGTATTGGGGAGGACAACCACAAACTCTTCACCGCCATAACGGGCCACCAGGTCAGCCGGCCGTTTGCTCTGTTGGGAGATGCTCCTGGCTACGGACTGTAAACAGTCGTCTCCTTGCTGGTGCCCATAAGTGTCATTATAAATCTTAAAACAATCAATATCGATCATGATCAATGCAAGGGGAAGCTTTTCCCGCTGCAGTCGCCGCCATTCAAGTGTCAGAACGTCATCAAACCGACGGCGGTTAGCAATCTTGGTCAAACTATCGATAGATGCCAGCCGCTGTAACTCCATGTTCGCCTGCTGGAGGGCTGCTTCGGCTTTTTTGCGGGCGGAAATATTTTTGAAATCAGCAACAATCCCGATAAGTTCCTGGTCCAGACCGCGCAGGGGAGTGGCGGTCAGGATGCAGGAGATAGCTTCGTCCTGGTTGAATTTGTGTTCAAAATCATATTCGACCAGCTTAGCTCCTTGTTTGATCCGTTGAAGTGGACACTCATCACCTTGACACATGGAGTGAGAAAAAATTTCATGACATAATTTACCGGTTAATTCTTTTTCTGATTGTCCGGTAAGCTCCTGCAGTTTTTTGTTAGCCCGCTGAACATGGTAATCCGACCCGATAACCCACATGGCATCGGCAGAGGTATTGAAAATCTGGCCTAACTCAATATTGGCGATTTCCGCCTCTATGGCCATGGTGTTTGCCTGGCTGAGGACATACTCCATTTGCTCGTTGGTCTGCAGCAGCTCTTCATTGAGCTCGGCAAATTTATCCCGGGTTTCCTTTTGTTCAATGAGTTTGCCCAGACGTTCGGCGATTTCTGTCAATAAGATGGAAGAATCATTGCCAGTTTCAGGCTCTTCGGTTAAAAATATCTCGATGGTACCTCTTTTAGTATCGTTCACATAAAAATCACCGGATCGTCTGCATGGGTTTTCCTGCCCGAAAAAAGCGGCATCGGTCAAAGGATCAAAGGTGATGCGGCAGCCGGCAGCGGTGCCCGCTGGCCAGGCACCGGGAATTATCCGGGCGGCTTCCTGGAGGAGTTGTTGAATGGGGGTTTCTCTGTTTTCAGCCAGCAGGGTGAGGGCGTAGAGGCATTTTAATTCTGCCAGGCTGGGATTTAATGAAACAGCTGATTTCATCCGGTAACGGTCTCCAAGGTTGAAATTTTTCTTACCATTCCTCTTCGTATGTTTCCCCCGTTTCTTTAATTTTTTCTGCTGATTGGATGGCCGACATGCTGCCATGAGGGAAAATCTCGGCCAGCAGCCGCTGGTAGGTGTCAAGTTGAGACCGGTTGATTTCCCCGGTTTTAAAATCCAG
Organism: Pseudomonadota bacterium; assembly: GCA_034660915.1. Taxonomy (NCBI): domain Bacteria; kingdom Pseudomonadati; phylum Pseudomonadota; species Pseudomonadota bacterium. Next base: position 8,204 of record JAYEKE010000018.1, on the reverse strand, counting down.
TCCCGCTGCCCGGTTATCTTCTATTTGCAGAACATCCAGCCGGCCGAGGATATATTGTCCGTTTTCTGTCCAGCCGGCAATGGCGCTTTCGGCATGGACAGCAGTTTTTTTAAGTTGTCGGTAACCGGATGTCAGCCGAAGTTGGGCCAGCATTTTTTCCGCTTTGGAAAAATATTCCTCATACCTTTCTGCCGGGGCCCAGCCCCGGCAGGTAGCCGCCAGTGATGGTTTCAATCCTTTCAATTCTTCTTCCAGTACCCGGTGAACGATAAGCCCTAGAATCCGGTCAGATAAACTGCCGGCGGTGGGTGCTGTCGGCAGGATTTCTTCACTGCTGGGTGAACGTCGTCCCTGACGCCGGAATGATCGCAGTAATGCCGGATCAATGTGCAGCCTCTCCCGGTGATTTTCTGCCGCTGATGCAAAAGCCTTAACATTCGGGGACATTGCTTTAGCGGTGTCCCCGCGGTCCTGTTCATGGGGCAGCCAAATCCCGGCCAGACATGGTGCTCCGGTCAGGTCTTCGTTTTTCGCTGCCATTTCTCCCAGGACTTGCTCCATGATGGTGATGACTTCCGGCATTTCATCCGCTTTTTTAGTGTTGGCGGTGATGAAAAGATGTTGGGTAGCCCGGGTGAGGGCAACATAAAGAACACGGATTTCTTCGCGGAAGCTTTCCTGCTGGTTGATGGTTTTCATCTCTTCGAGAAAATCTACCGGTGGCAGGTCATCTTTGGCCCGGGGCAGGAAGAGAAGAGGAAAACGATCCCGTGAACTGCTCCGATTGATGATAATGCCGGCATCCTGTCGCATCCCGGCGCCGGCATTGAAGAGAAAAATTATTTCGCTTTGCAGCCCTTTGGCCCGATGAATGGTCATCAGGCGGACGGCATTTTGCCGTTGTCCCAGAGATCCGCTCAGCTCGTCTGCCTGGCTGAGTTTTTGTAAATGGGTTCGGGCTTCGATAGCCGAGTGATAGCCGTTGTTACTGAGTAAAGAGAGAAAGCGGTCCAGGTTGGCGGCCGGGGTCTGGTCGTCTGGCCTGGTCTGGTACATTCTATGGGCGGCGGTGATTTCCAGAAACAGGGCAAATCGCTGCCCCAGTGGCAGCCCCTGGTTCTGGATGACGGTGGCGCTCAAGGCTTTGGCCAGCGATGAATCATCACTGCCGGCCAGGTATTGATCAAGAAGATTACCCTCCTGATTTTTAAGCCTTTGTTCCAGCAGTTCATGGAAAGCACTGTCCGGCAGCCGGCTCAAGGGAGAGCGCAGCAGACGCAGTAAGGCCAGCTCATCACCCTGGTCGGCCAGCAGGGAAACCAGGGCCAGACAGTCACGGATTTCCGGTTGTTGAAAAAAACCACCTTCATCATCCCTGACCACCGGTACCTGTCGTCGACATAATTCATCCAGCAATCGACTGACGCCTTTGCGCTTGCGGTAGAGGACGGTAATATCTTCAGGCCGTACCCGTCGTTGAACCATACTGCCATTTTCCCTCGTCCGGATCAGTGGCCGTGGATCCTCCAACAGTCGGGATATGGTGTCGGCCACGAACGCGGCTTCATCGGCCAGGCCGTAGCTGGCGGCTTCTTCCCCTTCTTCCTTGCGGTCGCAAAACGGTGGATAAAGATTGATGGAGCCGCCGTCCAGGGGCCAGGCTTTCGGGTGGCGGCTATGGGTTTGAAAAGGAATGACTTCTTCCTGATGAACCTCGTTGAGGTGGCCAAATACCCGGTTGACAAAATCGAGGATCAGGGTTGAGGAACGGAATGATTCATTCAATGGGTGGCCGATTACCCGGGGGTGTCTGGTGACCAGCCTGCCGGCGTCGGCCAGGACCCGGTAATCAGCATTGCGAAAGCCATAAATTGATTGTTTCTCATCCCCGACCATAAACAGGGAAAAGTCAGTAAAAATGCTTTCCCCGGCCAGCAGGGCATCCCCAAGCAGCAGGCGGAAGACCTCCCATTGGAGGCGGGAGGTATCCTGGAATTCATCCAGCAGCAGGTGGCGGATACCTGAAAGCAGGTGAAAGTGGATGCCGTTCCAGCGTTGATCCCGCCACAGGCGCAGGGCGGCCAGGCCCAGATCGGTAAATTCCAGCAGTTTCAGCCGTTGTTTCAAACTTTCGTAAATGTCCGCGTAGTGACGGTAGAGGGTGGTCAGCATGGTGATGGTGTGATTGTAACCGGGAACCAGTAATGCCTGGCGATAAGGTCTTAGCGCGGCGGCCAGCTGTTCATTGAGGTCATCAATAAGCGCTTTTATGTCCACCCGTCCCAGTTTTTGTTTGCTGATGGCGAAGTTGTCAGGGCAGTGATAGCTGCCGAAATCAATCTTTTTCAGCAACTTATCCTGGTAAAGCATGGCGGTAATTTCAGCCAGAGGCCGGTTATGTCGCAGTGATTTAATCGCTGCCTTCAGCGACCCGCCAAATTTTTCCTGGTAGGGTGAAAAAGCCGGGTCTTCCAGCAGGTTGGTCAGGATGATGATGACTTCCCGGTAAAAATCCTTGGTGGCGGTTTCAATGGAAAGTTCGGGCAGCTTGAGCTTTTCCAGTGCCCGGTCAGGGGTGAAGTTATAAGCTTCAAGCTCAGCCCGCTGGCGATGCAGTTGTTCGATATACCCTCGGCTCAGCCAGGCGCCACGGCCCTTGCTGAGCCGCAGGTAGTCCTCAAATTCTTTTTGCAGGTCTGCATTCTGGTAAATATTTCGGTTAAGCTCATGCCAGGCGTGTTGCTGCAGTTCCCTGACTGTCAGCTGATCGGCAATGATTGCTTCCGGGGAGATTCCCAGCTCCGGGGCGTACTGGTGAGCCAGGGAGGAAAAGAAAGCGTCAATGGTTCCCACCCGCACGGTTTCGCTGGACTCCAGGATCAGGCGGGCGGTTTCAGTTGCTGAACGGGGTTTACCCGCTGCCACCGTTGTTTTTTCGACCCACTCTCGCAGGTCACGGTCAAAGTCCTGTCCGGCGGTTGGATCGGTAAACAACTGAAAGGCATTGTCAATAATCCGATTCTTCATTTCTTCGGCGGCTTTGTTGGTAAAGGTACAGCACAATATCTCTTCTGGCCGGGCGCCGGCTGCCACCAGGTGGAGATAGCGGCCGGACAGCTGGTGGGTTTTGCCGCTGCCGGCTGCCGCTGAGATGGTGAATGAAAGGTAAGGATTAAAGGGATTATTTTCAACCATTGATCGACCTTAATTGGGATTCATCCAGGCAGATTTCCCGATATGGGCAGCGGTCACAATGTCTGGCAATAATTTTCCGGTAGCCGCCGCTGGCCGAAATGCCATGTAATTGCTGCCTGAGAATCTCGCTGAACGTCGCCAGTAAAGGTTCCACCTCCGCTTCGGAACAATTTCGCTGCCGCTGGCGAATGGAATAATAGGCTATTTTATCAACTTTTTCACCGTTCAGGGTTTTCAGCAGGGCATAGAAAAGCAGCTGGACATCGGCAAAACTGGTGACTGCTTTTTTTGCAGGAATTTTGCCGCGTTTGTAGTCCACCAGCCGTTCTCCGGCTGTTCCCCGGTCCCGACGGTCAATCTTTCCCACCCCCTGGATCGGCAGGCCGGTAACCGGTTCCAGGTCAGCTGCAACCCATTCTTCCACCGCCAGGGTTTCAGCGCTGTTTTCCAGCAGAAAATCAGCCAACCTTTCCCAACAGCTACTGTGGTCGAGAAATGAAAAAAGCATCTTTTCTTCCCAGGTGATTTCCAGCTTGCGGCTGATTTCCGCTATTTTGTCAAGAATTTCACTTTTGTCTTTGGGTTTTGGCAGGCTTTTTCCCAGGATTTCAGCCACCTGGTGCAGGATGGCCCCTTCGCCCAGGGGGTCAAGGCGTTCTTCACGGATTGCCGGGGCCTTAAGTCTCAGGGCTTCAAAAAAATAACGAGCCGGACATTGGAGCAGGTGGGTGGCCTGGTGACCGCTGAGGTGTTGGGGCAAATTCTGGATAGGCAGCAGCACTTCCCCATGCCTGTCGGCAGACACGGCCGCTTGATTTTTCCCGGCCGCTTTTTTTTCCGTATTTTGATCGGTCCAGACGATTTCCACCGCCGGCATCAGCGGTTCCATCCCGGACCAGAGCAGTTCTTTGAAAAAGATATTGGCTTCCCTGGTCCGGCCCTCAATTTCAAGGGCCCGGGTGCACCAGACTTTTTCGCAATTGTTGATTAACGAATAAACCGTAAAGCGTTGCAGAATTTCCTCTCGATCCGGGGTGATCAGGCCCAGCAGCTCCTGCTGCCTGGGTGAAAAAAAGCGATTTTGATGTCCTCGGCCGAGGAAAGAACCGGAGGAATTTCCGGTGAGGAACAACGCCCTGGTGGCTATCCCCTTGGCATCGCGGGGGTCAAGGATCTGGATGCCGGAGAGATAATCGTAATTTAACCCCGTTTCTTCACTGGTTATGGCGGCCTGGAAAAAGGAGTGGAGGGAAGCCGGCTGGAAAGAGATGTCGAGCTCCAGCTGCCTGAGCTCTTCCACCACCGCAGCCAGGTGGTCACGGACGGTATTTTCGTAGAGATCGCCGATTATGCCGGTACTTTGTTCAATCAGTCCGGCAATGATTTTCAGGTAGTCGGAAAGCAAAGCATGAGTCGGGAAATATCTTCCGGCGGCGATTAAGGCCTTGATTCCCTGCTGTAACCCGGGATCTGAGCTCCGTTTTGCCATTATTTTCAGGGTTTCAGCGGCGGTTATAACCTGGTCGGTAAGTTCCTGGCGCAGATTAGTCAATATCGCTTTTTCCGTGCTTTTATTTTTATCAGCAGCCGGGTTGTCAGACTCCGTGGGGGTGCCATGTCTGCAGACAGGCAGGAGGAAAAAGTGGCTGAAAAAAGGTGATTCGATGACTTCCAGGAGCAGTTGGGTGGACAAAGGCGCGCCGCCCGCCATCCTGATCAGGGTTTCAATGAAAATGGCCAGGGCTGACTGTCCTATCTGACGTTTGAGATTAAAGGAAAAAATATCCAACGGCATTCTGCTGGTCGGCAGCGCGTGAATCAGGCTGTAAAATATTTCCCGGTAATGGCGCTGGTCGGTGACCACGATGGCTATCTCATCCGCCGGGATGCCATCACAGACCAAGGCCAGAGCCTGGTGGATAACATAACGGCATTCGGCGGCCACTGAAGGAAAAACCCGGGCGGCGACCGATTTGCTGACCGGCAGCGGGGAGAGTTTTTGCGGCTCGAGGGCGGCGGCTCGCCGGAGAATTTCTTTTGCCGGTGGAGAACACCAGGTTACCTGCTCAGGGGGTAGGCGTTTAATCAGTTCAGGCCAGCGTCGCCGTTCAGGAAAATGATAGCCACTGAAAATAAATGTGGCTCCCAGCCGGGATAGGGTTTCCAGTAGTTGCAGTTGAATCGGGGGAGCGTCATAAAGATCGGCAACCATAAGCTGAAAACGGTTGGCAATTTCAGGTAGATACTTGATGGTATTAGTGATTTGCCGGCGGCTGATCAGCAGTGGATCCTCCAGCCTCAGTTCGGTCAGCAGCTCAAGATAGGTCCTGAAAATATGATTGAATTCTTCCAGGTAGCTTTCCATAAACTGCCGGTAGGTAGGTGAACGGTTGATGGTCGGGTCCAGACAGCTCAGGGTTTCTTCCAGGAATTTTCCGGAACTGAGCTCATCAACAGCTGCAATCCGGCCGGTGAAGACAAAATCCTCCCAGAGAGAAAACAAGGTTGCCTCACTGCCGCTGGCAAAATGGCTGAATTTTTTGCTGCTTATCGCCTGGTGCATAATCGCCCGCCGGGCGGCGTTGCTGATCGGCTTGCTATATACCTGTCCATAATCCTGGATGAAAGTGGAAAGGGTATGGCAACAGGGCAGCAGAGTGGTGCCGCAGGCTTGTGTTAGCCGGTACTGGAATTGCTCAATCAGGTTTTTAGTGGGCAGCAGTAGCAGGTAGCTCGGCCGCTCGGCAACGGGAAGGCGCTGAAAAAAATCTACCAGGTAAGAAATAATCCCCATAGGAATCCCTGTGCCAGAAAAATGCCCTAAAGTCAAAAAAGATGGATTTTTACTCGAATTATGATTTTAAAGAGTTCGTCATTAGCATCATAGAGTTTGGAGAGTGGATGATTTCCTGTTTTATTCCCGCGAAAAATTGGCTTCTGTCCCAGCTTTTCGGCAAATGCACCCGCCATCAATTAATCTGTTTCACCGTCCTTGACCGGTTATATTTTACCGCCTCGCCAATGATCACCGGGGATAAGGACGATCAGATTTTCTATGACATAGGCGAAAGCCTGGTCAAAGTTCCAAGTGTTGTCGGCGACCAGTAGCGGTTCTATATCTTTCCTGAACTGAGCATCATCTTTTTTCTCAAAAAGGTTTTGCTCAAACATTGCCCGGCTGATTTGGTGACCACCATGTTCCATGTACTGTAGAAAAACCGAGACCACCTGACTGGACACGGGAATTTGGTCCGATTCAAGAAATGCGTACCAAAGATCGAAAAGATCACGTCCTTTTTTACGCTGGTAAAGTGCCCGCATTTTAGTACCGAGCAATTCATTCAGGCTGTAGGTTGTGATTCCTGCCGAACCTGTAAACCAACGAGAATCCAGTTGGAAAGGAATTCTCTGTACACCATATACGGTAAAGTGTTCCCTGGTATTAATTTCTATTTTCAAAGTCAACAATAAACCATCTTCTGACGGAAAACGATAACGAAAAGTTACCCGGCCCTCGGTTTGTTTCCATTTTGGCGTTCCCAACCAGGGATTCAGTGCTTTGCGAAGGCCATCCAGTAATTCACCAATCGGACCAGGCTTTACCTGCACAAGGTCAATATCATCTGAATATCGAACCGGAGAAAGAAATAATTTAAAAAGGGCAGTTCCGCCGCGAAAGGCCAACTTATCGGCAAGACCTGGTTGTGAAAAAATTTCAACCAAAGCCCGACAAACAACCAGATCCTGCTCAATCTGATGCACTTGTGACCATGGCGCATATCGGCTCCATTCCGTAATGAAATCACGGGGAATCAAACCTCAACCTCAACTTCACCATTAATCATAATCTGCCATAGAGGATCTTTGGCTGCTCCTTTGAATGGCTTGGCTCTGAACAACGGGGTTGGTACGGGATCTTTTTGCCGGATGTGTTCAGCTAATTTTTCAGCTTTGCCACTTTCTCCAACAAGATTCAATAAATACCCCAACCGTTGCGCCCAGGCCATTGGCGATAACTTTGCAGCTGCAACAATTTCATCTCTACCTAAATGTTCTGCCAATTGAATCAGGATGGTCGCAACATTATCAAGACCTGCAGCATGCTCAGGGTAGCCCACCAGATCAAAGGCCGTCACTTCCGGCGTCGATACCTGGATAAATCCACGTTGGGTTTTTCTGGGAATTGTCGGAAGAGAAGCTAAGCTTTTTCGTGCAATGAACCCTACTCGAATCCTGCCACACTCTAGAGATGATCGGTGCTTATTGAGAACAATTTGAAAAATCTGGGGCCGCTGGTGCGCAGCTCCATAATATTCCGCCGCACTCAATAAACCAACGTAGTATGGTTCCCCCAGATGTTCCATCAGTTGAGGAATAAACTGATCCGGAGGTAGACACGAAAAATTTCTGTATTCGGCCGGTACAACAACCCAAAACCCCCGATAAGGCGTTGCTATTATACCTTTTTTGCGTAACCTCCGGAGTGCGGCCCGGGCGGCCGTGAGAGAAATCTGCAAAACATCTGCAATCTCATTAACCGTGAAGGTGTAGCGTCCTTGCGCCATCAGATCGAAAATATAGTCAATAGTAGGCATAGTCTAGTCCCGTTAAATGAAATACTTTTACAAAGTAACACTTAACGTTGTGTTTGTCGACTAGTTAAATTGTTTTTGGTGAGAAAATTTGAGTTTGTTCCGGTTTTCCTGTCCAGGTTTTCCCACTATTGCGAAATAAAATAACATGCTGGTGGTTCAGGATTCCAGGGAATCTGTTTCGTGCATCAATCAGCTGTTGGCAGACTTTGACCGGTAGCCGGCCTCGTGATGTTCGGGATGCGGTCATATCTGCCGCCAGGTCCGGCCTGAAAAGCTGCTTGACAGGTCTGCGTTTTTGCTGTTAATAGCAGTTGCAGGAAAACAGCGCCGGAGTGGTGAAATTGGTAGACGCACGGGACTCAAAATCCCGCGGGGGCGACCCCGTCTCGGTTCGATTCCGAGCTCCGGCACCAT
>JAYEKE010000017.1 GCA_034660915.1 Pseudomonadota bacterium | reverse complement strand
CCGGCAGGTACTGGATGATCTGATCAGTAAAGACAGCAGAATCCTGAACGATCCCGCACCGATGGTGGTGGTGGGCGAACTGGCCGACAGCAGTGTGAATTTTGTTGTCAGGTTATGGGTGAACAGCACCGATTACTGGGGCGTTTACTTTGATACCACCGAAGTGGTGAAATTGCGCTTTGACGAAGAAGGAATCTCTATCCCCTACCCCCAGCAGGATGTACATATGTATCAGCATCAGGGACAATAAACCCTGCCCGAAATCCATGAAAATATGAACAGCCGCCTCACTCTTATAGGACGGCTGTTCTTTGTTATCCTCCGGAATGGCTCAATTCAACAATGCTGAATTTCCCTGAGCTTGTTCCGCAGCTGCTTGATTACCCGGTCAAAATCACTCTCGAAAAGGCGGTCCTGCACAATGCGGTACTTTTCAAATTCATCCCGGGCATGGGTCTTGGCCAGCTTGGCGGTCACCTTCCGCTGCCCTGCAGAATCTCACGATCATCAAACTCCAGGAACATATCCAGGCGCCTGGACCAATCTTCCATGGTCATGAGGATTTTCCGCCTTGCGCGCTCTTCGGCCAGATCCAGATAGGCGTTGACGATGCGTCCCAGTGACGCCAGCTCATCCTTATGATAAAACGTAATGGCGTGTTGGATCAGTAGGTCCGGTTCCGGCTTCTTTGATTAAACCTTTGTCGGTAAATGCTTTTAAGTCTCGCTGCAAACTTCTTCGGTTCACTTCCGGGCAAAGTTCTTCAAAGTCTTTGATAGTGAGTTTCCCGGATCAGCTTTGCCGCCTCGGACTCCCTCAACCAGCTTTCGATGAATCTCTCGAATCATTCCTTCGCTAATCGGATCACCGCTATCCAAACATTCGGATACAAATTGAAAAGCAGACCGGTAATTCAACAATTCTCTGGTATCATCCGGATCGGCTTCAGGTACAGCTTCGCCTTTCCACAGGCATTCAGCCTGATCCAATGTCAACCTTGTTCCTTAAAGAGTCACTTTGCATCACTCATCTGCTCATAGATCTCGGCAAACCGGGATTCCACCGCCTTGAAGGCCTCGATCACCGTGGGGTCGAAATGCCGCCCGGTGCCTTCGAGGATGATCCCGCGGCTCTTTTCATGGGAAAATGGTTCTTTGTAGGGGCGTTTACTTCTAAGGGCGTCATAGACATCTGCCAGGGCCATGATGCGGCCGGCCAGGGGGATATCCTCTCCCGCCAGCCCGTCGGGATACCCGGTGCCGTCCCATTTTTCGTGGTGAGAGCGCGCGACAGCGAGTCCCATGTTCACAAAAGCGTTGTCCGGATCCGTGCAGTGTGCGGCCTGCAGGGCATTTGCGCCGATCACGGTGTGGGTCTTCATGAGCTCGAACTCCTCGGCACTGAGCTTGCCGGGTTTCAGGAGGATGCTGTCGGATATGCCCACCTTGCCGATATCGTGCAGGGATGCGGCGTGAAAGATGTTTTCCACATAGTCGTTGTTGATATCCTTTTCATAAGGCGAATTATGCCCCAATTGCTCGGCGATGATCCTGCATAAAGTGCGCGTGCGCTCGATATGCTGCCCTGTGTCGTCGTCCCGGTATTCCGCCAGCTTGGAGACCGCCAGGATGGTGGCCAGTTGCGAGACAGAGATTTGCCGGACCTTTTCTCGCACCAACTCTTCCAGGTGCAGGTTGTGCCTCTCCAGTTCGAGACTCATTTTGCGCAGGCGCAGGTGTGTTTCCACCCGGGCATGGACCTCCTCGAACCGGAAGGGCTTGATCACGTAATCCACCCCCCCCTTCGGCAAAGGCCTTGACCTTGTCCTCGGTTTCCCCCAGGGCGCTGATGAACAGTATGGGGATCTCTTGCAGGGCCTCATCGGCCTTGAGGCGTCTTGCGACCTCGAAGCCGTCCATCTCCGGCATCATGATGTCCAGCAGGATTATATCCGGGAGATTCCTGGCCGCGGCATTCAGGGCCATCCGGCCGTTGGGGAAGGCCAGCACCCTATAGCCCCTCTCCTGAAGCATGTCCCTGAGAAGATTGAGATTTTCCGGGGTGTCGTCCACCACCATAATGGTTGCGGTAAGTTCCTGATCATCCATTGTCATTTCCTCCATTGTTAAGCAATTTCTCCAGCGTTGAGTAGTCGTAACGGTCGGCCAGGGCCTTCAACCCCTGGGCCGCGTCCCTGTCCAGGGGCTCCACCTGACGGATCAGCTCCAACAGCCGGGTTATGTCGCCCTCGGCCAGGGCCTCCAGCATGGGCTGAACCAGGTCCCGGGGAAGCGCGGCCAGGTCTTCCGGCGCAAGGTCCCTGGCCCTGGGATGTTTTTGGGCCCCGGCGGATTCCTCCTCATACACGAAGCTCAGGCCAAGATATTTCCCCAGGACCTCGTAAAACTCCTCTTCCTGAAAGGGCTTGCTGATGTAAGCCGAGGCCCCGGTGGCCAGGATTTCTTCCTTTTGATCCTTAAATGCCTGGGCAGTCAGCGCAATAACGGGAGTGGCCCGGCCCGCCTGGGTGGCCTTGATGCGCCGGGTGGCCTCGTAGCCGTCCATGACCGGCATGCGCATATCCATGAGCACGGCATGGGGGGACCACTCCTCGAAGATCTCCACGGCCTCCCGGCCGTTTTCCGCCTCCCGGATCTCGAACCCCAGGGGCAGCAGCAGGGCGTGCAACAGGTCGCGGTTGGCGGCATTATCGTCCACCACCAGGATACGCACGGGGTCTGTCCCGGAGGCAAGTCCTGCCACGCGACGGGATTCCCGAGGTTCTTTCTCATGGGCTTTGGCCGGCTCACACAACAGGTCAAAGCAAAAGCAGCTGCCCTTGCCCGGCTCGCTTTCACAGGTGATCCCGCCGCCCATCATCTCGGCGAGCTGCCTGGAGATGGCAAGCCCCAGCCCGGTACCCCCGGCCCTTGCCCCGGCTTGGGCCTGGCTGAACGTATCAAAGATCCTTTCCAGGTCCGATTGGGGCATCCCCGGGCCGCTATCCTCCACCTCAAACACCAGGTGCAGGGATTTGTCCTCCCCTTCTGTCCGTCCCTGGACAGGCTCGCTTCGCACCCCCAGGGCAACCCCGCCTTGTTCGGTGAACTTGACCGCATTGCCCAGCAGATTAACCAGGATCTTGCGCACCTTGTCCTCATCTGCACGAACATGGGAGGGCAGACCTTCATCCCGGCCCATAGTTAACTGCAGGTGCCTGGCCTCGGCCCGGGTTCGAAACATCATCTCCAGGTCGCCCAGCAAGTCCTGCAAGGAAAACACGCTCGGGGAGAAATCGATCTTTCCGGCCTCGATCTTGGAAATATCCAGGATATCATTGATGAGTCCCAGCAGATGATTGCCGCTGCGGCTGATGGCACTGACATGCTCTGATTGTTTGTGAGTCAGGGAAGGGTCACGTTCCATGACCTGGGCAAAACCCAGGACAGCGTTCATAGGGGTGCGGATCTCGTGGCTCATATTGGCCAGGAATTGGGATTTGGCCTGGTTGGCGGTTTCGGCCTGCTCCTTGGCTTTTTGCAGATTTTCCTCCGCCCGCCTGCGATCTGTGATGTCCTCATAAATGCCTACGGCTCTACGAGATTTACCATTTTCATCTCTTTCAAAACCTTTACCTTTACCCTTTATCCATTTATAAGAACCATCTTTGCATTTGAGACGAAACTCTACTTCGTAAGGCTCGGCATTTGCCACATATTCTTGAATTTTTGGGACAATTGTTTTCCGGTCTTCAGGATGCATTAAACCTGTCCATGTCTCTTTTAGCATGGGAAGTTCACCCGGTTCATAGCCAAGCATCGTATAGTAGCGTGGACTGAAATAAATATCATCAATTTCCATGTTCCAGTCCCAGAATCCATGTTCGCCGGCATTCATTGCCAGTTCCAGACGTTCTTGATTTTCTTTTAATTCTGCTTTCGTTATATTCAACTCACGTTGCCGCTCAATCATAAATGCGGAAAGTCCGATAACCGGCATTGCATAGCTCAGAACATTGGCAATATGCGCTACATCAAAAAAGATATCGAAAAGCTGTTTGGAAAAAGACATGTATATTTGACCGCCAAAATTCAGGAGCAAGGCCAAAATCAGGAAATGTGAGAATACATCATTCGTTACTTTAAGCCGCTTGGTTACAAGAACAAGAGCAGTAAGAAACACAATTGCCGAAATAAAATCAACAGGTCGGGATATCAACTTCTCCGGATAAATAAATTGTGGCAGCGGAATCTGGAATGCGATATAAGTAAAAAGCCCTCCAAGCAACAGGCTGGCAGGAATCAATATGCACATTATTTTTTTCCGCTGGTGTTTATCATCAACAATCCTTTCAAAAAGAACAGCCCCTATTGCGAACAGAGCGAGTAACATTCTGCCGACGACATAGGTTCCCGGAATAAATTTGCTAAAGTCAACACCAGAGGCAGCCCAGATTCTATTAAAAGCGAGAAAGCCATGTACCAGGTCTTCACTGCCGGCGATAAAGAAGCCCAAACCCATGATTAGAAAGGCTGTGTTATGATTGCTATCGAAATAAATAATGCAGATAAATCCTGCTATAATCGCAATCAGGGAACCGGTCATCTCAATAGTTGCGTGAACATCGCTCGAACTTATCCATGATGAAGAAAAAACAAAAGGAGCAATAGCAATGAACAGCATTGCAACAATGACATACTGAATAGTCTTGTTCCGATGTAAACCAGTTGATGGGTTTTCTGAATTGTATATCATTTTTTAGTTCCAATTCTGTTTATAAAATATGAAAAAAAATAACCTGTTAATGCAGCCCCGGTACTGATTAGCCCCATGCTGATGAGCGCTGCAGGTAATTGAGTATTAACCAGATAATAAGCATAACCGATAACAAAGGCATCAAGAGATGCAAAAAAGATTATTACGGTCAAATTCATAATTGAAGAAGTGCCATTCTGATTGACCTGCCCCGGTTGATATAGTTTTGTGAGTAAAATCCCTCCGATAATAAAAAGAATAAAAACAGATATGAAAACTGCCGTTGGTACCCATGGCCTTATCTGCGCGGCAACTCCCCAGCCGGCAAGACACATGAGAATATGAAAAAAAGGAGCAATCACAATACACAACCACCGCAATTTCATTCGGGAAGGCGCTAACGAAAGCAGCAGGAATACGTCGATATTGGCAATAAGGGCAAAAGAAATAGTCTTTAACATATATTCTTCTCTGCATCATTTAAAACATAGATATCATTATCGTTGTCGTTATTGATAAACGAAAAACTTGTCTGAATGAATTCAAGATCGATCTTTGTCCTGGTCCCGATGCCGGTGGATTCGGCAAAATCACCGCCTGTAATTCCCCAGTGACTGCAAATCGGCAGGCATAAATCTTCCGGTAATGACCCCATAGCCCGGGCAAAGGTTTTGCCTTCCGGTGCGTTGGCAACCAGAAAGATGCAGTCAGCGCCGCTTTGGGCAATTTCACGAAGCATGATACGGACGGCATTCTCATTGATGCCCCAATTGAACCATTTGGTCACTGCCGGTGCTAACTGATTTTGTTTCAATGCGGCACTCATTGTTCTGTGGTTTGATTTACCCCAGCCTGTATCCTCCAGTAAAAGTGCCGGTTTTTTGAAACCACGATGCTTAACGGCGTGTTCGGCTATCACATAACCAGCCTTATGCTAAGAATCAAATAGTGTAACGGGTATTTTTTACCCAGATTTTCAAAATAGTGTAACGCCTTTGGCAGCTATTAACAAACTCCAGGGATGCCAACGAAAAGCTGGATAGGCGGGGTATTTATTAAATTTTTGGGCGGGGTAAGCAGCGGGATGTCTGCCCGTTACACTATTTTGTCACTGATAGAAATTTAGCGTTACACTATTTGATTCTTAGCATAATTATTAATTTTTGGGAGTTTCTAAAACTATAGCAGACATTTACATTTCTCAGAAGTTAATAATTAACCTCCTCATTTATTCAGTACCTGCCTGACAATCCTGGCAAGCTCCTTTTGCTTAACCG
>JAYEKE010000016.1 GCA_034660915.1 Pseudomonadota bacterium | reverse complement strand
TATATTTTGTGCTTTGCCCCGGCTGCTGCCGGCAGCTTCCGGGGGGAAGAAGCAGGAAAACGATGCCCGGCTGCTGAATCCGGTTTCTCAGGAGCAGGAAGAATTGATTGCCAAGCTGGACCCAACGGAGTATTCTCTTGATCAATTGATGGAGATTTCGGGTTGGTCCCATGACCGCGTAAGCTCTATATTGCTGGAAATGGAAATCGCCGGGATGATCTGGCGGACCACAAATGGTAAATTTCAGCTGAATCCAAAGCTTGTCTGAGGTGTTTTCGCGGACGGACAGGATTTGAGTTATATCGTATTAAGGTTTTTTTATCATATCGAATTTTCCCGATTCCCGGTTTAAGGAGGGATTTGAATGTTTGAGCGGGTTATAGCAATTATCAGTATCATATCGCAGTATCTTATTGAAGATATAGATGTTTTTGATCAGGAAATAGAAATTGTTGAGGATCTCGTATCCCTGGGGTTTGAATCCGGCGAAATTGAAGCTGCCTTTAACTGGATAGCCAATCTTTCTCAGGGACAGGGAATCAAGCGGGGAGACGAAGCGCTGGACGCCGAAGAACTGGGCCAGTATGTGAGAATCTTTACGGCTGAGGAAAAACGTTTGTTGACCAACCCTGCGCGTGGCTACTTGATGAAGCTGCATAACCTTGATCTGGTTAATGCTCCTTTGCTGGAAGAAATTATCGACCAGGCAATACTGCTGGATACCCCGGCAGTGGGGGTGGAGGAAATCAAGATGATTTCCACCATGGTGGTTATGTTCAGTCAAAGTGGTCCTGATGCCAAAACCCGTTTTTTACGTTTTGTCGAAGCCGATGCTGAAGTGATGTACCATTAAGATCAGGAGGAATTCATAAGTAACGTTGTCTCTTGAGGTTCAGTTTGCTGAAAGGAGTAGGAGGTGCGGGTTACGCGCCTCTTTGTTTTTTAATTATGGTGAAACGATGCCGATTTGTTTGCCGGTTGCCGGAAAATCAGAAAAACTGCATGGATGGAAGTGAAATTATATGGGAAAATCGCTGTTGATTGTTGAGTCTCCGGCAAAAGCCAGGACCATTAAAAAATATTTGGGTAAGGGTTTTGATGTTAAAGCCTCCGTCGGCCATGTAAAAGATCTGCCCAAGAAGGAGCTGGGTATTGATATCTCCGCCGAGGGTGATTTTGCCCCCAATTATGTGACTATTCGCGGCAAGGGCAAGGTGATCAGTGAATTGAAAAAGGCGGCTAAATCGGCCGATGCGGTTTACCTGGCTCCTGACCCTGATCGTGAAGGAGAAGCTATCGCCTGGCATATTTCCCGGGAGCTGGGGCGTAAAGAGGAGGTATACCGGGTTCTTTTCCATGAAATCACTCCCCAGGCAATCAAGGAGGCTTTGAAGACCCCATTAGCCATCGATGAAAACCGGGTGAACGCGCAGCAGTCACGGAGGATTCTTGACCGGTTGGTGGGTTATAAAATCAGCCCGCTGTTATGGAAAACCGTGCGTCGGGGGCTTAGTGCCGGGCGGGTGCAATCGGTAGCCGTGCGCCTGATTTGTGAGCGGGAAGCGGAAATCCAGGCTTTTAAACCGGAAGAATACTGGCATATTGAGGCATTTCTTAATGGACCTCAACCGCCAACCTTTTCCGCCCGTTTACATAATATCGCTGGTAAAAAAGCGGTGGTCGGCAATCAGGAACAGGCGGATGGCATTGTCAAGGAGCTTTCATCCGCCCCGTTTACGGTTGCCAAGTGTGAGCAGAAAAAGAGGAAACGAAATCCACTGCCGCCGTTCATTACCAGCAAACTGCAGCAGGAAGCCTCCCGCAAACTTAATTTCAGTGCTAAAAAGACGATGATGGTTGCCCAGCAGCTCTACGAAGGGGTGGAATTGGGAACTGCCGGACCTACCGGTTTGATTACCTATATGCGTTCTGATTCTGTGCGGGTATCTAAAGCAGCGCTGCAGGATTGCCGGTCTTATATCAAAGCCCGTTTTGGCTCCGATTATCTGCCTGCCAAAGCGAATTATTATAAAAATAAGAACAGCTCTCAGGATGCCCATGAAGCTATTCGCCCAACCTCCATGGAGCATGATCCGGAACAGATTGCAAATTATTTGACCGGCGATCAGCTGAAGTTGTACCGCTTGATCTGGAATCGTTTTGCCGCCAGCCAGATGGCGCCGGCTGAGTATTTTCAGACGGTGGTCGATATTCAGGCGAGTGAAAACTATCTGTTTCGGGCAGTTGGCCGTCGCCAGACTTTTGCCGGGTTTCTGGCTCTGTATGAAGTGGGGAAGGATAATGTTAATGGAAACGGTAATGGCAAGGAACAGGACAGCGAGTTGCCGCCGCTGGCGATCGGCGATGTGCTGAATCTGGAAAAGCTTGAGCCCTCGCAGCATTTTACCCAGCCGCCGCCCCGGTTTACGGAAAGTACTCTGGTGAAGGAACTGGAAGAAAAAGGTATCGGCCGGCCTTCCACTTACGCTGCCATTCTTTCAACCATCCAGGATCGTGAATATGCCGAGCTGAAGGAAAAAAAGTTTTTCCCCACTGATCTGGGGGGGCTGGTTACCGAACTGTTGAAAAAAAGTTTTCCAGACATTCTTGACGTCAGTTTTACCGCTCAGATGGAGGATAAGCTTGATCAGGTGGAAGAAGGAAAGTATGACTGGCAGCAGCTGCTGAAGAATTTTTATCAGCCGTTTGAAAAGCGCCTGGAAGCTGCGGTGACGACCATGAAAGAGGTTCGGCAGCAGGAAGAGGAAACGGATGAAATCTGCGAGAAGTGCGGGGCCCATATGGTAATTAAATGGGGCCGTAATGGTAAATTTCTTGCCTGTCCAAACTATCCTGAATGTAAGAATACCCGCAACCTGGCTTCCAAAGAAGCGCCGGCGGATCCTGAGTTGAGCCCGGAAGAGATTGAACAATTGGGTAAGTGCCCGGAATGCAGCAGTAATTTAACGATAAAGAATGGCCGTTTTGGCCGTTTTATCGCCTGTTCCCGCTATCCTGAATGCAAATATACCCGTTCCATCGGTACCGGTATTGATTGCCCGGTTGAGGGCTGCAGTGGTGAAATTGTTGAGAAAAAATCGCGCAAAGGGAAAATCTTTTATTCGTGCTCACGGTATCCGGATTGTAAATATGCCTTGTGGAATAAACCCTATCCCATGACCTGCCCGGATTGTGGACATCCTTTTCTGGTGGAAAAAACCTCAAAATCCCGGGGACATTACCTCCAGTGTCCACAGAAGGAATGCTCCTATTCGGCTGAGCTTCCTGACAAAGAGTGAGGAGTTTTGATGGCAGACAATTGACAAAAAAAGTTCAATGAGATAGCATTTGTTCATTCAGTTTTTTAATTCATTGTCCATAAGCGCCAGTAGCTCAGCTGGATAGAGCAACGGACTTCTAATCCGTAGGCCGCAGGTTCGAGTCCTGCCTGGCGCGCCAATAAAATCACGGGGTTATCTAGCAAAAATTAGGTAACCCTTTTTTATTTTGGCTCTATGTGAAATAGAGTGGGTAACCAAATTTTAACTTTTGTTGAATTTCACATTATTTAAAAAAATACCGGCAGTTTTGTTTCGCATTATACCAGCGGTGAAACACCAGAAAAGGTAAATTAAATGGCAACGTTTAGAGACAATAATTCGGACGCCCCTATGCCTTTAAACCCCCGGGGTTTGGGACAGAGCCCCAATCCAGGATCCGGTACAGGATTCTAAAACTTTCATATTCAGGTGAAATAATTCATATTTTTTGCAATATTTGCCGTATTTTAATTTAATTTAAAAAAAAGGCGGTGAAATAAATATAAATACAACAGTCGTGCACAGGACATGGTGCATTTGTCTTATCCAGAAAACGTGATCCTGAAGTAAAATCTATATGTAAATGTAATTCACTTTGACCTGAATCATTGTCAGTAAAAACTACATCGTTAACAAACCAAGGAGAGTGCAGACCTAACGCCATACTAAATAAAGCTTCACTATTCGTGTTTTATGTGATTTTAAAAAATCAATTGAGGTTTCTATAGCACATTACCCACTATAAATCACATAGAGCCAAAAAATCATTGCCATTATTATCACTTTGCTACTTATGGTAGCAGCACTCAATGTTCATGCTGCCACTCACATTATTACCAGTTGGAATGCAAATTCCGAAAGTGACTTGACCGGTTATAATATCTACCGCAGTACCACTCCCGATTCCGGTTACAGTAAACTGAATTCTTCAATTATTCCCAAGGCAGAATCACCCAGTTATGTTGACACCATCAAAGGTAAGGTGCAGGCAACTTATTATTATGTAGTTACCGCTGTTGATGGCAGTGGCAATGAAAGTGTTTTTTCCAGCGAAGGAGATGTCCATCTTGATAATATGCCACCTGCTTCTCCCCGAGGCATTAAAAAACATTTCAAAATCAAATAGCAGTAAAAATATTGGACTGAAAAAAATGTAAAAATTGGCTGAAAGTGTTAAGTTAATTTTGTAAGGTTGAATGAAATTAGTTGTATGAAAACTAACCAACCAGAGAAGGGAGTATGGACATGTATAAGAAAATGATGATGTTGGCAGTGGTGGTATTGACCTCGAGTCTTTTGGTTATCCCGTCCATGGCCAAAGGTAACAGTAAAGGCCCTGCTGACTCGCCAGGAAAATCAGGTGTGGCACATCAGCATGTTAATAATGCGCCAGGCCTTAATGATGTTCACGAAAATCATTCTATGGACGGAGAAAAAGGCCCCAATGGCCAAGCGGGCAATTCTAATGTAGGACATCTCTATCTTTATGAAAAGGCACAAGATCCTGAGGCTAATCGTGAAGATCTTTGGCTTATTGTGGAAGGTGGCATGTGGGGAAAAATGAAATACAATTTGTCTGGTCCTACTTTTGATTTTGTATTTAACGGTCACCGGTTGCCGATAGGTCAGGAATTTACACTGATTTACTATCCTGATCCTTGGCCTGCTGTAGGTCTTATTTGTTTAGGCTCAGGTACTGTTGTTGAGGATGAAAATGAAGATGGCATGGGGAATATACATATAGCAGGTTCAGTTGATACTGGTGACTTGCCTATTGAAGTTGATGACAATTATGAATATGGTGCCAAAATTTTCTTAGTTCCTTCAATTGATGTAGATTGTGGTGGACAAGTGATGACGGAGTGGACTGGTGATGATGCTAATTTGTATGAGGGTGCATTAATTACTTTTTATGATACGGATGAGTAATAACTGACGAGTAGAGGATATATCTTGAAGTTGTAGAAAAGATTATCCGTTTAATTTTTGTCACAGAACTTCTCATGGATATAGGCCTCCTTGGCATCCAGTCCAAGAGGAAAAAAGTTGATCACCAAGCATCTATCTCCATATTAATTCTACAAGGGCAGGGTTTTCGGACTCTGTCTTTTTTATGTTGTATTATTCCTTGCATGCCAACCAATTTCTATAACCATACCCGCTATAACCGCTACAATCAACATTGTCACCGACGGTATGAAAATGCTGTCACCGACGGTATGAAACTGTATGATTTCTGGCGGTATGAAAATGCTGTATTTTCTTCAAATAGAGGATATTAAAAACTCTTCTTAATTTTTCATATTCTTCAAATATAGCAATAGCGAGGGGTCGTGTTTGCCCATAGCACAAAATGTGCCATAAAAAACGTCCTAAACAGCCACATTTTCAAACTGGCGCTTTTCATACATTTTCACGCAGTCGCTAACAAACATTCCCGGGAAACATAAAAATTTTTCTATTACGTCCGTTCTATTACCATCCCAGCCATCTAATCAATATAACCGGAACCCGGTTGGTTATATGATTACAGACTCTATATTTTGTATTGAGTACGGTTGGATTGAATAATAGTATTGGTTATATCGTATAGGGTTCTATTGTTAATAGCCTATACTGTATAATTGTTGAATTTCACTTTATTTAAAAAAATACCGGCAGTTTTGCTTCGCATTATACCAGCGGTGAAACACCAGAAAAGGTAATTTAAATGGCAACGTTTAGAGACAATAATCCGGACGCCCCTATGC
>JAYEKE010000015.1 GCA_034660915.1 Pseudomonadota bacterium | reverse complement strand
CACTGCCGTTTCAATGGTATCGATCCCCATATCATCCATCAGGTGGTCGGCTTCCGCCAGAACATCCAGATCATCAATACAGCAGCCGGCACCCATGGCCCAGATTGATTCATATTCAAATCCCGAGGTCACGTACTTGCCGTCCTTATCCACAAAAACCTGGGAACACTGGATGACGCAGCCGGGATGACAACCATGACGGGGTTTGCCACCCCGGGCATCGATCAATTCACGCATCTTTTCGCCGCTGATCTTATCATGGCCATCAAACTGACCATAACGAAAGTTTCTGGTGGGCAGTCCACCCACTTCATTGACAATATTAATCAGGATATCCGTGCCATATTCGGGCAGGGCCTCGCCGGAAACCGGATGATCATGGAGGGCTTTGACGAATACTTTGGCCGCCGCCTTAAATTTTTCTTCGTCCACCAGGGCCACGGTTTTCGGCGCCCCAGCCGGATCGATAAAAATATACTTGATCTTTTTCGATCCCATCACCGCGCCCAGACCGCCCCGGCCCAGGCTGCGCAATTTCCCATCGGGATCCATGACCGAAATATTGGCCGCCGCCATCCGGTTTTCTCCCGCCTGGCCGATAGTCAAGACACCGACACCAGCAGGCAAAGAATCCACCACCTCGAAATTGCCCTTGCCTGCCAAGGCCGTTTCTTCGCTGATCGTCACCCCTTGGGTACTTACTCTCAAGCTGTAAAAAATATCTTTCTGCGGCAACCCTTCAATAATCAGGGCCTTGATGCCCATGCGGGCCAGCAGCTGTGAGGCCGTTCCGCCGGCATTGCTTTCCTTGATGGTGCCGCTCAACGGGCTTTTAGCCCCGGCCGACAGCCGCCCCGAATTCGCCGCCCGGGTACCGGACAGCAGTCCGGGAGCAAAAACCAGTTTATTGTATTTCCCCAGCGGCTGGCAGGTGGGAGGCACCTCGGTGGCAATAATGGTTGACGTCAACCCACGGCCACCCAGGCCCAGCCAGTCAGTCGGAACATCTTCAATACTGACGGTCAAATCCGTCATGTTAACCCGAAAAATTTTATCCGCCATCATCACACCTCCATTCGCTAAAAAGCTCTTTCGTAAACCTCATGACAACCACCACCTCAATCGACAAGCATATGACTATAGGCTGGCAAAGATGTACCACATTGTCAAGGAAAAGTTGTGAAATATTGTCAACAAATAGAACCGCCCGGTACAATCTTTTTTATGCAATCTTTTTTGTTGACAAAAATCATAGCAAAGTATAACTTTTCACAATGGTCTTCTGGAATGTAAAAGTTCACAATTGTATGATAAAAATAACATGAGTGGTGTTATGGTCTTACCAGGAGTAGAGACATGACAGGCATAAAGGTTCTTGTAGTCGATGATGAAGAGGTGATCAGGAAAGGCATCTGCCGGGTCATGGAAGGCAGGGGCTACCAGGCAGAGTCCTCTGAAAGTGGCTTTGGGGCCATAGAAAAGCTCCAGAAAGCACCATTTAACATCGTTATCACGGATCTTAAAATGCCGGGGATGGATGGCATCGAGGTCCTGAAGGCCATAAAAATCCTGCAGCCGGATGTTCCGGTTATCATCATCACCGGCTATTCCACTGTAGATACCGCCGTGGAGGCCATGAAAAATGGGGCTTTTGATTATATTGCCAAACCTTTCACACCCGAGCAGATCATCGATATGGTCGAAAAAGCGCTGGAACAGCGAACCGTTCAGATGCAGCGGGCCCATCCAGCAGTTGGACAAAACCTGAACGGTTTTGAGATCTTTGTCGGTGAAAGCAAAGCGATGCAGAAGGTATATAGCAGAATCAAGCAGGTCGCTCCCACTGACAGTACGGTCCTTATCACCGGTCAGAGTGGAACGGGTAAGGAACTGGTTGCCAGGGCTATTCATAAAAACAGCATGCGCTGTAATAAGCCCTTTGTCGCCGTCGATTGCACATCCCTGGTGGAGAACCTTCTGGAAAGTGAGCTATTCGGACATGTCAAGGGCTCCTTCACCGGGGCAATACAGACAAAAACGGGTCTGTTCAAGGTCGCTGACGGAGGAACTCTTTTCCTGGATGAGATTTCCAACATCAGTCTGGCCACCCAGAGCAAACTATTACGGGTCCTCCAGGAGTTTAAAATAACCCCCATCGGGGGAACCAAACCCATTCCCATTGACATCCGTCTCATAACCGCCACCAACAAAGATCTGAATGAGATGGTCAACGAAGGGCTTTTCCGACAGGATCTCTTCTTCAGGCTGAACATCATCCCTATTAACCTGCCTCCCCTGATTGATCGAGAAGGTGATCTTCCCCTTCTCATCGGACATTTCCTGAAAAAATTCTCCGAGGACATCGGCAAGGACATCCAGGGAATGTCATCGGCCGCCATGTCCATCCTGACGCGGCATCCTTTTACCGGTAATGTCAGAGAGCTGGAAAATATCATCGAAAGAGCGGTCGTGCTCACCCACAACAAGCTTATCCAACCAGAAGATCTGGAAATTCAGTCCACCACCAACGATTCTCCTGAAGAAATTATTGAGGATCCCGTTCCCCAGAGTGCCGAAAGCCTGAAGGAGGCCAAGAGAGAGGCCAGGGAAAAAGCGGTCGAGCCGGTTGAACACGCATTCCTTATTCAGGCTCTTGAACGAAACAACTGGATTGTCACCCAGGCAGCCAAGGATGTCGGGATGTTGAGGCCCAATTTTCAGGCATTGTTGAAAAAACACGATATTTCTGTGAGAGATCATTCTGAATAGCAGGCATCTTCCCCTGGAGTTCTAACTGGGGGAGAGGAGGAAACAGGCATGAGGCTGAAACTGATCGTTCAGATCTCGCTGATTACGGGAATCGTCCTCTTGTTTACCTCGGCCCTCTTCGGTTTTTTCAATATATCCATCCTCAAGCAGGCCTTCCTTCAAAGCGCGGTATCAGACCTCGATCATCTGGGCGAGACCATCTTCAGAGCTGTATTTCATCAGATGCTGGAAAACAACCGGAATCAGATACAAGTTACAATTGAGGAGATGGGCAAACAGAAGGGGATCGAGCGTATAAGGATCCTTAACCAGGAGGGGATGATAGCTTTCTCTACCCAAAGCAGCGAAATTGGCACCAATCTTGACAAGGAACAGGCTCCGGCATGTATGGGCTGCCATAATGGTGATATGTCCCGGAAAATGTTCCAGGATATATCCAGGGAAAAACCTTGCCCCTTGCCCCGAAGCGGAATGTTCCTTGACCGTAATGAAAAAAAGGTTCTCGGCCTGACCAGACCCATATATAACGAGAAGACCTGCTGGACGGGTGCATGCCATGCCCACTCTCGGGATACAGGTTTTCTGGGCCTTCTGGACATTACCATTTCCGCTGATCCCATGTTGTCGATGATCAGCAATTATCGCAACAATACCCTCATTCAGATCATTTTTCTGATCCTCTCCATCTCGCTCTGCCTGACCCTGCTCACCAAGAGACTGATCATCCAACCGGTTCACACACTGCTGGAGCACACCCGGGCTGTCGGCAAGGGAAATTGGCCCCTTATCAAATCAGTGCCGGGGGACGAATTGGGAGAACTCGCTGAGGCATTCAACGACATGACCGTCAAACTGAAAAAAGCTCAGGATGAACAGGATGAATGGGCGGCGACGCTGGAGACCCGGGTGGAGAAGCGCACACGCAAGATAAAGGAGATGCAGTCCGTTTTACTCCGCTCGGAAAAACTTGCCTCCCTCGGGGAACTCGTCGCGGGGATCGCCCATGAGCTCAATAATCCACTTACGGGGGTCATGATCCATGCCTCTCTCATTGCCGAGGATCCACATTTGGACGATGGTCTGGTGGAGGATTGCCAAACTGTTCTTCATGAGGCAAAGCGCTGCTCCAAGATCGTCAAGGAACTGCTGGACTTCGCCAGGGTCTCCGATCCACAAAAGGTAATGCAGCCGGTTAGAAAACTCATTGATAAAACAACCGCCCTGATCGAACACCATGCCGATTTCAGAAACATCAAAATAATCAAGGAGTATGACCCTGAGCTTCCGGAAATATCGATGGACGCTTCTAAGATTGAACAGGTTCTCGTTAACGTGATGATCAATGCAGGCCAGGCTATGTCGCAGGGGGGAGAGCTGAGCATAAGGACGGGGATGAATGCATCAAAGAACCACATCACTATCCGAATCGAGGATACCGGCTGCGGTATTCCGGAAGAAAACATAGAAAAACTTTTCGATCCCTTTTTCAGCACCAAGGGACACAAGGGCACCGGCCTGGGTCTTTCGGTCTCCTACGGAATCATCCAGTCCCATGGCGGTGATATCGAGGTTGAGAGCACGCCGGGTAAGGGAACAGCTTTTACCATTATTCTACCCATGTGAGATCTCAGATCTTTTACTCTTGACGGCTTCGTAACAACTCCATCACTTTTTCAATGACGTCAGTATCTTCTCTTCCTCCCTTATGGCTTCACTGCAGCCGGACCAGACCCGATAGTTCTCAAGACCAAGAATCGTCAGGCCGGCGATGAACACCGGCCAGAAATTATCCCGCAGCACACCGGCATAGTAATAGAACAGATAAAATGCAGAAAGATAGCCGATGTGCGACCAACCCCGAAAACGACGGGGGCCGGTGTTCATATGGCCCAATATAAGGATAAGGGCAGAAAAGGCGTAGACGATCAGCGCCACACTGATGAGGGAGGTAGGAGGGGATCCACCCAGAAGCTGCCTCGTTTTTTCTGATATGGGAGGGAGAAAGCGGAAATCGACCACCGCCCCAAGACTGACCAGAAAAAACAGGGCCATCCACAATTTACCATAGTTTATTTGTTTCTTAAGGTAGCGGATTCGATCCTGAATCTCTTTGCGCCGCAAGTCCGGGCCCGGCACTACCCCGTCCGGAGCCAAGTGTTGACTTTGTCTCTGCTTCCGCCGTAAAAACACTCAACCCCCCATTTAGTCCGAGGACTTCCATAAGGTTCCCAAGCCTATCTCCCGAGAAATAAACCAAATCATTCACCTTTTCCATTGGACATGTTATCAGCTTTCCTGATTTTTTTCAATTCCGTTTCAGCAAGATCTTTTTCTGATGCCATGTCAAGATAGATCTGTCCAAGGGTTTCGATCTCTCTTATCCCCTTGGGGAAATCATTATCCAGCTTTCCTCCGGAAACCTTTTTCACATAATCTATCAACTGGTCGATGGGCAGCAGCAGGTTTCGTTTGAGGAGGGCACTGACCCCGCCCACGGATAATATTAAAACCATTAAGCAGAAGGCTGTCATTTTCCAGCGCAAGGCCAGCAGGCAAGAGTCCATTGAATCGGTCGACAGACCGATGTCCAGGGTTCCGAGAACTTTCTGGTGGGCGGGGTGAAAGTGACAGTCACCCGCGGAGCAGTGTTCATCGTTGTATATCGGCGCAGTGATGGCCAACACACTGTGGTTCCTGGCATTGACGAAGTGCCTAGCCAGCTGCATGGAGCCCAAACGCACCTTAGGTTCGGAACCGCTGTGGCACTCGATACATCCGGCTGTGGTTTTGTCGACGACTTGATTTAACTCCCCAGACTGCGAGGAGAACATGATAACCCCCTCTTTATTGAAAATACGCAGATGCTCGATTCCCTCCTGAGCTCCGATGCTGTCAATAACTTGGCAAAGGCTTTCCCGGTCATCCGTCATCATGGTGTAGCGGGTTGAACGAACGACGGTATCGGCAAGGCTGGTCTCCTGCCGTACCGCGTTTCTCATAAAATCCTCTTTAATGGCAGAATACAGAAAGAAGCTGCAGACAATCACAAAACCAGTCAGGGAAAGCGCCACCGGGACGATTGCTTTAGAAGCAAAGTTGTTGAACATATTCAGAATCCTCCTTTCCGGCCTTCCGGTTCTCAATCCCGAAGTATTTTTAAAGCACTCCTGTGGGCTGGTGCTCGGGTTGAACTATGTTAGAATCAGCTTACTTTTCCGGCTCTGTTTTCCACGAATACAGAATTGGGAGCCGATAAAGTATAAAGCGATAGACCACCACAAACAGGAAAAATACAGTCACGGTTATGATCATTTCCAACGGATGGGGGATTTCCTGG
>JAYEKE010000014.1 GCA_034660915.1 Pseudomonadota bacterium | reverse complement strand
CAATCATGTTGATAAAATCATTTTTTTATGACCACATACCTTCATTTATCGGCAAAGTAATATTCGTCTTTTGCCTGACATTGCTGGC
This sequence comes from Pseudomonadota bacterium, assembly GCA_034660915.1. Taxonomy (NCBI): domain Bacteria; kingdom Pseudomonadati; phylum Pseudomonadota; species Pseudomonadota bacterium. Next base: position 6,044 of record JAYEKE010000014.1, on the reverse strand, counting down.
CTTACCGTGCAAATTAAATGCCAGCGAAAATAATCAAGTTACATTTTCCGCTGACAACCCCCCCTACCTGGAAAATTTTGTGCTTGAAAAAAGTAATCAATGGATAATCCTTTCTCTCACGGTCAGCAGCCCATTTGATAAGGAGATAAAATCCCTGATTTTAAATGGTGTCCCACAAAAGATCACTCTTAAAATCAACACCAACGAGAAGAAAAATTACCTTTTTCTGGTAAATATTGATCGGAAAGTATTCTCTAACAGCATTACTCAAAGTATTCTCTATGATAATCTTAAAAAGCTGTTTGTAGTCAATTCTGACGGCAAACGGCCACCTCTTGAAACCAATTCATACAAAAAAGCCCTCCTGGCTGTATCAACCTTTAATAATGTCCACCTGCTGCCGCTAAAAAATGCCTTGATCCATCATGATTATCAAAGCAGGGTGAAGGCGGAAATTATAAAAAAACGTATGCCTTTTCACCTTGAATATCTTTTCTTTTTTCTTACCAGCCGGGATCGGACAACCCAGACCTATGTCCTTGATATCCCTCAGCAGTTTTTATCCAATGACAATAAACAGACGGTTAATGAATGAGCCCGAATCCACATAAACTATTGTCAGCTGAATCTCATCGGCGCAAAAGGGAAAAAACACTGATCATCTGCCTGATCCTGATTCTGGCAGTTCTTTTTTATGTCGAAAAAAACTTCCCGGCTCTGCCATCGGACTTACCACTTTCAAACAACATTATCGTTTTTGCCCTGATAAATATCAATATCATCCTGCTTTTACTGCTGGTATTTCTCATTGTCCGCAATACCTTGAAATTATTGCTGGAACGCAAACGTAAAATTGTTGGTTTTCGCCTGCGTTCCAAGCTCTCCCTGGCTTTCGTCTCGTTATCACTGATTCCTACCCTGCTTCTTTTTGTATCTGCCACCGGTTTCATCCGCTACAGTATAGACAACTGGTTTTCGGTTCAATTTGAATCTGCCCTCGATGCATCACTTGAAATCGCCCAGGATTACTACAAAACCCTTAGTGAGCAAAATAAGATAACCGCTGGAAGCGTTGCCGATGAGATAACCAGAAAGGGGCTGTTAATCGGCGAAAGCACAAAGCCGATGTTTGACTATATTGAACAAAAACGAAGGGAAAACAATTTTACGGCAATTGCCATTTATGCAAAAAAAGGCTACACCCCCCTGGCAACAAGTCACAACCGGGGTTTCAACCCCGACGAGCTCAACCGGATTACGAGCCCCAATGACTCTTTATTTCATCCATTATCAAGGGTTATTCCCCTGGATAATGGCGGCAGCCTGATTCAGGGAAGCGCACCGGTTTTTTCCGTCTGGAAAGGAGATAAAGCAGTAGCCGTTGTTGTCATTTCCCGGGCTATTTCATCCCGGATGAGCAATAATCTGGATGCTGTATCACAGAAATTCAGTGCCTACAAACAAACCAAAAGCATGGAGCAGTACATCAAGTACAGTTACGTGCTTTCCTTCGTCCTGATTACGGTATTAATCATTTTCATCTCTCTCTGGTTTGGTTTTTACCTGGCCAAAAACATTACAGAACCTTTACAGGAACTGGCTCTGGCAACCAGGAAAATTGCCGGTGGTGAGCTGGACTTTACCATTGACATGGCAGCCAGCGATGAAATCGGCATCCTGGTCCAGTCATTTAATGAAATGACAGAACGATTAAAAGCCAGCAAGCAGGAAAGGGAACTGGCAAACAATGAACTGATAAAAATGAATAACCAGCTGGAGCAGCGGCGTAAATATATTGAAATTATTTTGAAAAATGTCAACGCGGGGATCATCACCCTGGACCGAAACGGCAAAATCATTACCATCAATGAAACTGCTGCCATCCTTTTCGACCTCCAGGGCAAAGAATGTTACGACAAAAATTACCGCGAAATTTTCACCAGTGAAATTATCCAGAAAATTCGTTTCTTCCTCAAAAATCAGGAACGTATCAACCAAAACCTTGAAAGCAGAGAAATAGAACTCAGCCTGCCGGAACGTAATCTTCATCTGGCTATCAATTTCACGCGTCTTAACGATGATCAGAACAACTATATCGGCATGCTGGTAATCATTAATGATTTAACCGAAATAATCAATGCCCAGAAAGCCGTAGCCTGGCGGGAGGTTGCCAGACGCATTGCCCATGAAATCAAAAATCCACTCACCCCCATTGCCTTGTCTGCCGAGCGTATCCAGCGAAAATATTCCTCTCTGGTACCAGAGGGAGATGAGATATTGCACAATTGCACTTCAACTATTATTAAGCAGGTAGGGGATTTAAAACAACTGGTAAATGAATTTTCCAACTTCGCCCGCATGCCCCAGGCAAAACCGTCCATGGAGGATCTGCATGCGGTTATCAGCGAAACCCTGGTTTTGTACCAGAATACCCAGCAGGACTGCAGGTTTATATTTCAACCGGACGAGCAGCTTACCTCGTTTTTGTTTGACCAGGAACAGATGAAGCGGGCAATGACCAACCTGATTGACAACTCCCTGGCAGCAGTTAAATCCGTCGGCGATGGAACGATCACCATCACCACCAAGCTTGACAAAAGTCTCCAGATCGTTATTATTAAAATCTGTGATACAGGTTTGGGAATCAGCCAGAAAGATAAGACAAAGCTTTTTGAACCCTATTTTTCCACCAAGAAATCAGGAACAGGTCTGGGCCTGGCAATCGTCAAAACTATTATCCATGATCACCGGGGTTTTATTCGAGTTAAGAACAACCACCCCCGGGGAACTTGCTTCATCATTGAATTACCATTTAACACTGAGGCACCATGAAAACCACTATCATGATTGTTGATGACGACCTGGATGTCAGACAGTCCATCATGGATGTCTTTGGTGATGAAGGTTATGAAGTATTCGGTGCCGGCGGCGGCCAGGATGCATTGAAAATAGTCAACCAGGAAAATATTGATCTTATTTTTCTGGACATCTGGATGCCGGATCTGGACGGGATGCAGGTTTTACAGCAATTGAAGGTAATTCATCCGGAGATCCCGGTAGTTATGATTTCCGGTCATGGAACCATAGAAACCGCCGTTCAATCCACCAAACTTGGGGCTTTTGACTTCATCGAAAAACCGGTTTCCCTGGAAAAACTGGTTATAACGGCAAAAAATGCCCTGACCATCTATCGTCTGCAGCAGGAAAACCTGCTGCTGAAGGAACGTTTTCAGCATGAACCGCATTTGATCGGCCAGAGTCCGGCAATGCAGGAATTACAGCAGCAGATAGCCGTTGTAGGCCCAACCAATGGCTGGGTATTGATAACCGGTGAAAATGGCACCGGCAAAGAATTGGTGGCCCGAGCTATTCACCGTCTCAGCCGCCGGGCGGACAAACCATTTGTAGATGTTAACTGTGCCGCCATTCCTGAAAACCTGATTGAATCTGAATTACTGGGCCATGAAAAGGGGGCATTTACCGGCGCCACTGGCCGCAAAAAGGGAAAATTCGAACAGGCCCATGCAGGAACCATCTTCCTGGATGAAATTGGTGATATGAGCCTCAACACCCAGGCAAAAATTCTGCGGGTGCTGCAGGAACAATCCCTCAGCCGGCTTGGTGGTTCCCGGGCCATTACCATTGATGTCCGGGTCATCGCGGCCACCAACAAAAACCTGGAAGCGGAAATCGCCCGGGGAAATTTCAGAGAAGATCTTTATTACCGTTTAAATGTCATCCCCATGCACATACCGCCACTGCGGGAACGACAGGATGACATACCACTGCTGGCTGAGCAGTTCCTGTCTCATTATGCCCGGGAAAAGGGCGAACCAAACAAACAACTGCTCCCGGAGATTATGCCGATTCTACAACAGTATAATTGGCCGGGCAATGTTCGGGAGCTGAAAAATCTGATGGAACGGCTGGCAATCATGTCGCCAGCAAGCGTGATATCCTCCCATGATCTTCCTTATTATATGAGGGGCAAGGAAAGTAAAGCTGCCATTACCTCCGCAGGGGATGATTATCCCGACAGCCAGTTCTATGCCGACCACTTAAGTGACGCGGTCAGCGAGTTTGAAAAATACTATTTAGCCAGAAAACTTGAAGAATTTGATGGAAATATATCCAAAACTGCTGCCCAGATCGGGATTACCCGCCGTAATCTCCATCGCAAGATTAAAGCCCTGGCCATCAATTCACATCAGAAGGACTGACAATAGTCACCAATCAGCCATCACAATGGTTTTATGCCATGAAAAAGGAAACAGGAATTGTCACCAGGATTGAAGACGGCATTGCTTTTGTCCGCAAGCCTCAAAGCCGGAAATGTGAAAACTGCTCCGGAAAGGGATCATGCATGGTCCTGGAACATGCCGATGAGGTGGTTATCAAGGTCAACAATACCCTTGATGCCCGTCCCGGCGACGAGGTTGGTTTGCAAATCGGCCAACAATCCTACGGCTCAAAACGACTGTCACTTTTTTTTATTGCCATTTTCGCTCTCATAGTCGGCGGTGCAATCGGAAGATACTGCACCCGATTTATTGCCGGTCCCACCGGACAATACCTGCCATCATTATTCGGCCTCGGGCTGCTTATCATCTCGGCAATTCTCTGGCGAAAATACTTTAAACACCAGGAGCAACGACAACCGCAGCCGATAATGGAAAAAATTATCCACAGTAAATCACAGGATAAACATGGGAATTAAATTAATCTGCAGCAACAAAAAAGCCCGGCGCAACTATGATATTCTGGAAACTTTTGAAGCCGGCATTGCCCTGGTCGGCTCTGAAGTTAAATCCCTGCGAGCCGGCAAATCCAGCATGAACGAAAGTTACGCCAGGATTGCCGATGGAGAAATCTGGCTGGTGCAGTTTCACATCAGCCCCTATAGCCACGCCAACGTTTTCAACCACGACCCGCTCCGGCCCCGTAAATTACTACTTCATAAACAGGAAATTCGCCGATTGATCGGTAAAATTACCGAGAAAGGGTTGACGCTGGTACCCCTGCGTGCCTATTTTAAGAATGGCAGGGCCAAAATTGAGTTGGCCCTGGGAAAAGGCAAAAAGATCCATGACAAACGGGAAGATTTGAAGAGGAAAGCGGTAAAAAGAGATATGGAAAGGGAATTAAAAAGCCACTGATTATACCCGGCCGTCAGGCCCCTTCTTGAAAATCATGATTGTTTGTGTTATACTTACTTTTAGTTGAAACATCAGAAAATTATAAACTTTAGCCATGGGGGTGATTCGGGTTCGACGGGAATGCTAAGCCTGAAGTTGCATGTGGAGGTCCCTGCTTCCCTCCTTAAACCGGCAGGAACTAAAATAAAAGCAAATAACGAATACGCTCTGGCCGCTTAGCGTGGCCAGCGCCCGGCCGTCCGACTCCTGCTACGTCGGTTCCCGGGTGTCATCTTTAGCAGGATAGTTTATCGGCAGGTTTCCGGCCGGTAGGCAAAACTCAAGGGAAGCTCGTTGCTGCCATATCCCGACCGGAGGAGATGCCAGCAGTTAAATCCAATATCCGGCTAAACATGTAGAGACTTCAGCGTGAAGGTTTTCGGACGCGGGTTCGATTCCCGCCACCTCCACCAAATACCAATCCGGCATAACCTGCCGGATTTGTTGTTTTATCAATAGTTTAGAAGACATGCCCAGCTTGTACCCGCATCCTCTGCGGATAAATTCTTGGCCCTAAACCACTATAAACCACGCTAAAACCCCCTATCAATCAGTCAATTTACATGCATTTCACCTGCATTGGGAACTGTTGTTACCTCCCGAAAAAACACGTAGCAGTACCAAATTTAAAAATTATCATAGGGCAACAAGACATTCCGTTCCCAGAATATTGTTTGCAAAAAGTTTCCAGATGTGCAATGCCATTCTAATCATAAGGTTTCTACGATGAAGGTAAATTTGGCTGACTGGCCAGAAGATTGGGATTGCCAGTGGGAATATATGCCAACTTATTTTTTCGAATTGGGTTACCCTGCATGCTGGAAAGTCTATGATTATAAAGAATCCCAA
>JAYEKE010000013.1 GCA_034660915.1 Pseudomonadota bacterium | reverse complement strand
ACAAAAACTCACCACCCTGAAAGATGCCCGTGAAACGGCGGAGAAAAATGCTGTCAACCAGGCCCTGGCCATTTGCGGCAACAACATCAGCCAGGCCGCCAGACTCCTCGAAATCAGCCGCCCCACCATCCACGATCTTTTGAAAAAACACCGGATACACTTTGATAAATAGGGCTTCTTTCTGACCGTAATTTCGCATCCCGATGCCTGTACCGCCAAACAATCCCGATTTAATTTTACTCTGACCCCCATTAACGCAATTAACGCCCAGTCGAGAATCAATAGCTGATCCCCATCTCATCACTCAGATTGCTGCGCGCAATTGAAAACTTTCTCTTGACATAATTACCCACCCATCTTATATATAATTTTACCGCTTTATGATATATTACAGGAGGGGTTGATGAGAACTTTAATTGATATACAAGATGATCTGATGGCAGAACTTTTGAAAACTGCCCGGGTCAAGACAAAAAAGGAAGCGGTTACCATCGCCATCAAAGATTTTCTGAAACAGAAAAAGAAGGAACGTCTTGCTGAACTATTGGGCCGGTATGAATTCGGTTATGGTCAAAAAGAGTTGGAAGAGATGCGAAAAGATGGATAGAGTGATCGTTGACACCTCAGCCTGGATTGAGTCCTTTCGTCCACGGGGAAACGAAAAAATCCGCAATACCGTACAAAGGCTGTTAAAGGATACAATTATCCTGATGCCGGGAATTATCAGGGTTGAACTCCTGCGAGGAACCAAAAATAAAAAAGAATATAAAATGCTGTCTGAGCTGTTAAGTGGGCTGGAATACCTGCCTGTGAACGATTCATTCTGGGAAAAGGTGGCACGGTTTTCGTTTGATGTCTTCAAGGCAGGAATCACCATCCCCTTGACTGATACCTATATCGCCCTCCTGGCCATGGAAAACCAGGCTGCACTCATTCACCACGACCGCCACTTCGATCTCGTGGCAAAAAAATTCCCCTTGTCCATTCCCGGGAAAGAAGGTGTCGATCCCTGAACAACCTTTTCATCGGGAACACCAGGAGCAGCGGCCATTTTTTTGTTTCCCCTGCCCTTCTTCGTGTGCTTCGTGTGCTTCGTGGTCAATCTTTTTCCAGCCAACTGTAAAATTTTCCGACACTGATTTTATACTATTCAAAATCCCGTTCATTTTTGCTGTCAAGTTATTTTATTCTTTAAGAAAAAACCCTATTTCTTTCCACTTGCCGTGCACAATGCAAGACCTGAACGTCAAACCGAAGATTTAATTTTACTCTGACCCCGATTAATGTGCTTTTTTCCACTAATCCTTGAATATCGTCAGAAGTGGCCGGACAAGGTACCTTCCAGCAATTTTTCAACATGTTCAAGACAGGTGAAGATTTTAACTGAGAAAAATAGGTGTGACCCCTTTTTGCTCCTGGCGATAACGAAATCCTGCCAGCTTTACCATCTATAAAGCCACAACTAATGAACAATCAAAAGAGGTGCCGAGGGCGGGCAAAGACGTTTCCCGGCGCCTTTCATCCTGAGCCTCCAGTAATCTCCTGGCAACATCCCTGGCGATTTCCATTACTTCGGAAACCGTGCGACCCTCGGCCACTAATCCCTGAATATCGTCAGAAGTGGCCAGATAGGATCCTTCCGGCAATTTCTTCACATGCAGGTTAATGAGCCTTTCCATTTCATCTTCCTCTCAAATAAAAGTTAAGTTTCTTCGGGCTTCCCAAAATGCCACGCCCGAAATATCTTTCCGTACCCAATTAAAGGTTGCCATACTATATATGTAATGTCAATAACTACACCAAACAGCCGGGGGATTTTTTGTCTGCTGTTGTCTGTGTGGGTCCGCGTGGGTCTGTGGCAAAAAAAATTCACCACCAAGATCACAGAGGCCACAGAGAAAAACTTTCTCCTCCCCTCTCCGTGAGAAAATAGGTGTGACCCCTTTTTCCCTGTCGAATTATTTTACACTGCTTAAATCATAGACGAGGGCAAATAAAAATACACCTGTAATTTTAAACTGTTACATAAATGGAATAATAATTGCTTATAAATATATTGCAATTTAAATATGAAAACAGCAGCAGCAGACATACGTAATTGTTAAAAGAATTAAGGAGAAAAAAGATGAAAAGGATTTTTCTGCAAGTGACAGTACTGTTTACGGCCCTGGCTCTTTTTGCGGGTCTGGCCAATGCCACCCCCTTTACCTATGACACTGATAATCAAGGATGGCAGCAGAGCTACATAGGGCGGCCATCAGGTTCCACCTATGATACACTATATCCCCGCCAAGCCGCGGATTGGACTGACACTGAAGGCAATCCTGCCGGCAGCATCTTCCAGACGGCAGATGGTATCAATCAACGGGCCTACTGGCTGGGTTATATCGAAGACAATTCCCTGGGAGATCTCACCGGCATGCGGCTGCAGACCGATATCCGCAGCACTAACAACTGGCAAACCATCGCCAATGGCGCTTCTGGTGATGATGGCAATGTCTATGCCCGCTGGGTAATCGCCAACGATGTCAGCACCGGCACCGAAACAAGCTACAATATGTTTATCTCCAACCGCGCGGCCAGCATTGATGTCAACCAGCTCAACGGCTGGGAAACCCATTCGGTTGCCCTGGAGGAAAGCAATTTTCTGCGCTGGCCGAATTATGATGCCGACACTCAGACCTTTGCAGATCTGTTGTCTGACTACGACTCCATCGGCTTGTATCTCTTCAGCGGCACGGATACAATCAGCAATATCGATGGTGGAACCGGGACGTGGGACAACAACCGGCTACTGCACTACGGAGCGTACAACGACAGTGGCACAGCCACCTGGGGCTTGGATAATTTTCAGGCCGCTCCGGTTCCCGAGCCTGCCACCATCCTGCTGCTGGGTATCGGTCTTCTGGGCCTGGTGGGCTACAGCCGCAAGCGTAAAAAGAGCTGAACCGGCTACATCAAGCAAAAATAGACAGCAATTAAAAATCCCCCGGTTTTTGCCGGGGGATTTTTTTGTCTGCTGTTGTCTGTGTGGGTCCGCGTGGGTCTGTGGCAAAAAAAATTCACCACCAAGGTCACAGAGGCCACGGAGAAAAACTTTCGCCTCCCCTCTCCGTGAGAAAATAGGTGTGACCCCTTTTTCCCTTTTTTTATTGATTATAGTAATGACCATGGTTATAATGAATAATGAAAGTGAAAAATCGGCCCCATGGAGGTTGACATGCAAATGATGAAGGCGTCGGAATTCAAAGCAAAATGTCTGCATGTAATGGATGAGATAAACCAAACCGGGGAAACGATTACAATCACCAAAAACGGCAAACCAGTATCCGTCCTGAAGCCCTATCGCCGTGTACTAAAAACACTTTTCGGTCTGCATAAGGGTAAAATAGCCGGCAAAGATGATTTAATTACCCCCATGGATATTGACTGGGATGCCGTGTAATGCTGCTGCTTGATACCCACGTTCTCGTATGGCTGGATGAAGGAAGCCCACGATTAGGAACAGAGGCCCTGCAGGCAATCAACCAGGCGCTGGCCGGCACCGACTTGGCTTTCCGCCCATCTTCGTGCTCTTTGTGTGCTTCGTGGTGAAATTTTTTCTACCCAACTGTAAAATTTCCCGACACTACCTACTTATACGGCAGCCTGATCACAAACCTTGCACCCCACCGCCCTCCTCCACATTCGCCGCCGTGATACTATCCCCCGAGCCTTTCCACCGTTCGATTCACCGTCCATAAACCGAGCCGCTGCTGCCATGCCCGGGGCAGCTTCCTGCTCTTCAGGATGAAAAGGTGAATGGTCCTTGATGACTGCAAAATGACTTGACATTATAACAACATGCATTTAAAGTGTTACATAAGAAGCTAATTATTTTCAAGAGGGCGTATAATGAAGGTCATAACGATCAGGAATGTTCCGGATGATCTTTACCGGATCATTACCCGTATAGCAAAGCGAAACCGGAGGAGTATCCAACAGCAGGTGCTGACGATTATTGAACGAGTGCGCATCCTCGACCATGAATCACCGGTTGAAAAGGCTATGGTGCTTCGGGAGCGTTTGTCAGGACGCAAGCTGGGAAATACCGTTGAAGAAATCCGCGAAGAGCGAAGCAGATGAAAATCATCATCGTGGATACATCTGCACTTATCCGCCTGTATGTGCCGGATGGACCGATTCCCGCCGGCCTGGAGGAATATCTGGCTGCTGCCTGGAGAGCTGAAACAACCTTGATGATACCCGAGTTGGCTCTGGCGGAATTCGTGCAGGTCTTATGGAAAAAGGAGCAGGCAGGCTATCTTAAATTATCAGAAGTGGATGAAATAGTTGCAGCCCTATTGGAACTTCCCCTGGAAATCATAGGGCATCAAGACATCCTGATAGACGCTCTGTCCCTGGCGCGCTCGAATGGCCTTACCGTCCATGATTCCCTGTTTCTATCCTTGGCCTTGAAGAGAAAAGCGGAATTGATCACCGCTGATCAACGGCTGAAAAATGTCTTTGAAGACACCCGTGGAGCAATGTCTTTTTAGGGAGTCTTTCAATCTTCATTTGCAACGACGATATGGCTGCCCACCCCCTGAAGATTGACTGGGATGTCGAGTAATACTGCTGCTTGATACCCACGTTCTCGTATGGCTGGATGAAGGAAACCCACGGTTGGAAACAAAGTCCTTGCAAGCAATCAACCAGGCGCGGAGCCCACTCACCGTAGTTGGTGACCCTGTTGTGCCGGCTGATCTACTTATAAATATCCCTTCTATGCCCAATGAAACAACGAATCAAGATTTTTACAAAGGGAATAATTCGAAGAAAATCAGGAAGAAGAGTTTTTAAATTTTTTTAGAAAGAAAATAAAAGGGGTTATCTACATTTTTAAACCGCTACAAAATAGACAGTTTCAGACCGTCGGTGACATGTCCTGCACATTCCCAGGAAAGAAAAAAGCATTGATCCCTGAACAACGTGCATCGGGGATACCAAGAGCAGCGGCCATTTTTTTATTTTCTCTGCCCTTCTTCGTGTGCTTCGTGGTCAATCTTTTTCCCGCCAACTGTAAAATTTCCCGACACTGATTTTATAATATTCAAAATCCCGTTCATTTTTGGTGTCAAGTTATTTTATTATTTAAGAAAGTACCCTATTTCTCTCCACTTGCCATGCACAATACAAGACCTGACCCCACTTAAAAAACTCTCCACTTGCCGTGCACAATGCAAGACCTGACCCCACTCTCCATACTAGCGCCGCCTGAAAACCGTCGCCCCACCCGGCCAAATTCCCGGGGCCGGAGTCAACAGTCAAAATAGTCAAGGTCCGACTCCACCTCCCTTTTGATGGGCATCGGCCTTCTGGGCCTGGTGGGCTACAGCCGCAAACGCAAAAAGAGCTGAACCGGCCACATTAGGCAAAAATAAACAGTAATGAAAAATCCCCCGGTTTTCGACGGGGGATTTTTTTGTCTGCTGTTGTCTGTGTGGGTCCGCGTGGGTCTGTGGCCAAAAAAAATCACCACCGAAGCACCGAACAGACAACGGGAAAAGATATATCAGCCACAGACACACACAGACCGGGATTTTCGGCTTTTCTTCGTGTTCTTCGTGTGCTTCGTGGTAAAATTTTTTCCACCCAACTGTAAAATTTCCCGACACCTCCTAGTCCAGCGGCAACCGAACTACAAACTTCGCCCCGCCATCCTCCATATTCTCCGCCGTGATGCCGCCGCCGAGGCTTGCCATAATCCTTTTCGCCTGCCAGAGGCCGATGCCGCTGCCACCGTCTTTACTGGTCTTAAAAGGTTCGAATAAACCCTCAGGCAGCAGATCCGGCGGAATTCCCGGACCGTTGTCGGCAACCTCAATCACCGCCTGCCGGGATTGTTCATCCTGCCGGACTCCAAGACGGACACAAATCCCCTCGCCACCGGATTCAAAGGCGTTGAGCAGCAAATTTTCGAAGACGGAGGCCAGCAGTTCAGGATCGCTTTTCAACCGCAGATCATCCCGGCAGTCAAGGACAATCTTAAGCGCCGGAAGTTTCTTTGCCATCTGCCGGCGACAGTCTTCCAGCAGCGGACCAAGCTGAAACTCCCGATTTTCGGGCACCAGCTCGTCTTTCAGACTTTTCAGGCGCGCCTCCACCC
>JAYEKE010000012.1 GCA_034660915.1 Pseudomonadota bacterium | reverse complement strand
GGGGACGTTGATAAGATTATTCGTTTCGATCCAAACAGCAAGATTTCATCTCTATACACTTTTTTCCCGGAAAATTCACTTTTTTTTCTAAACCTCATAATTCAAGACCTGAGCCCCATCTTCTTAATCAATTAGCAGGTTGACAACACCCCCTACATCCGGTATTTTAGCCCATCATTAATGGGAATTTTGTCAAGCCATTCGCTCACCTCGGAGCAGCAAAGTCCATACCAGGAGAACAACTGATGGTCCAGCCACCGAAGACGATGATTTGGAGTAAACCTCTTTATATTCTGATGCTCCTCTGCCTGACAGCCATGGTCACCTCCGGCTGCATCCATAGCCGGGAACGGCTCCAGCCGCAGTCTCCGCCGGCAGCCGCCCAGACACTGCAGCAACAGCCACCGGCAGTACAGGCATCTCCGGCCGGGAAAAGCGTCTTCCAGGCGGGTGGCGACCAAACTCAATTGACGAACATAACACCACCGGATCAGGAGCAACCGGAAGAAAAAGCGCCGCCGCGGGCAGCATCACCAGCTGAGATTCCCACACCGGCGCCCCAACAATGGAAAAAGCTGGCCCGCCGACCGCAACCGGCCAAAGACAGCGCTCCAATCAAGGTTGAACTGGCCTTCGATAACGCGGACCTCTATGAAGTCCTGGATACCGCCCTCTATGAACTCTATCATATAGACTATATGATCGATCCATCAATTAAATCGAAGGTCACTTTCCACCTCTCCGGCTCCTACACCCGCAATCAGTTTATCAATATCATCAATAACATTTTACAATTGAACAATCTGGCCATCGTTCGCGGTCCCGGCCATTTATACAAAATCGTTCGTCGTAATGCCAGCGCTGCCGATGGTAATCAGCCGGCTGGTAGAGGAAGTGTTACCGGCGACGCTGGCGATGTCACCCGCCTGATCAAGCTCCGTTATTTAAGCGTCCAGACCGCCATGACCAGTCTCCGCCCCTTCCTTTCCAAAGGGGCCATCATGGTACCAAACACGGTCACCAACGATTTGATTATTTCCGATACGGTGGAAAACATTACCAAGGCCGCCAGCCTCCTCAGCCTGCTGGATGTCCCTTATTTTGAAGAAATTACCTGGCGGGTCTTTCCGGTCGTCGAGGTTGACGCCCAGGATCTGGCTGGTGACCTGAATAAAATCATCAAGAGTAACGGTCTGTACAATCGTCCGGGAATTAACCAGGGCAACGTGGAAATCCTGCCCATTAAAACCATGAACGCCCTGCTGGTCATTTCCCGGTGGCCGGAGATGGTCCAGATTGTTGCCGACTGGCTGCAGGCCCTCGACCATGCCCAGGATGCCGGCAGCAATGTTTTTGTTTACTTCGTGGAAAACGGCAACGCCGTTGAACTGACCGATATCCTCAAGCAGCTGTTCGGCGGCACCGCCGCCGGCAGCAGTAATCGCACCACCATCGTCCAGCCGGTCAAGCAGTCTGGAGGAAAAAAGGCGCCGGCACCAGCAAAGGTGGCCGGTGAGCTTGCCGGCGAGGTCGACATTATTCCCGACGAAACCAACAACGCCATCGTCTTCAAGGCCACCCCCCGGGATTATCGGATTATTCACAAAGTACTCCGCCAATTGGACATTATTCCCCGGCAGGTATTGATTAATGTCATGGTGGCGGAATTTTCCCTGTCCGGGAAGACCCAGTACGGCATTGAATGGTTCCTCCAGGGTCATGACGGCAAGGGCTACACAGTCCAGGGGACCCTGGACGCGGGTGTTTCACGGCCCATCGATACCGCCCTGGGGACGGCCACCGGCTTCACCCTGGGAGTCTATGACGGGGTCGATTTTCTGCGTGGCCTGATCCACGCCCTGGGCACTGAGTCCGATGTCAATATTCTCTCCTCCCCCAACATCCTGGCGGTGGACAACAAGGAAGCCATTATCGAAGTCGGCAAGGAAGTACCCACGGTGACCGGCCAGGTTACCGATGCCACCGCCGGCAGTACGGTGACCAACACTATCCAGTACCGCAAAACCGGTGTCATTCTCAGGGTCACCCCGCACATCAATTCCAGCGGCCTGGTCAAGATAGAATTGAGCCAGGAAGTCAGCGACGTAGGGGAATACGACAACGCCCTGAACACCTATACGATCCTCAACCGGAAGGTGGAGACCTCCCTGGTTGTCCATGACGGGCAGACGATTGTGCTGGGCGGCCTGATAAAAAACAACCAGACATACAGCAATTCCGGCATTCCTTTTCTTAAAGATATCCCCGGGCTGGGCATTCTTTTCCGGGGCAGCACGGATGAAAACACCAAAACCGAACTGGTACTGATCCTTATGCCTCATGTCATCAACAACCGCCGGGATATCGACCTCATCACCCGGGATTTCGCCCGCAAGGTCGAAAAAGTCAAGGAGTCCTTTGAGGCCGGCAAGAATAACGAGTAGCAGAGCACTGCTTTTCTTTTTCACCCTGTTCCTGATGCTGCTTACCTGGCTCTCTCCAGCCCCCGGGTTCGGCGCTAAACCGGCACCGGGAGTGGTGGGAATTCTTATTTCCCGCGAGATTCTCCCCTACATGCAAATGGTTCAGGGACTGGAAAAAAATCTCAAGCAGACCAGCGCCCGTATCTACCTGGATAAGGCCGGCAAACCCTACAGCCAGGAAAGTCGTTTTCAGGAACTGAAATCCACAGATTTTACCGTTATGGTGGCAGTGGGACCCCAGGCGCTGGCCTATCTGCAAAACCGCCGGTGGCCGGGGGATGTCCTCTACGCCATGGTCCTCAATCCCGAGCGCTTCTTCTGGAAAGACGCCAAAACCGGTGGTATCTCTCTGGACTTGAGTCCCTGGAAACAACTGCTTACCGTCAACCGGGTGTTCCCGCAAATCAAGCGGCTGGGGGTCCTCTACAATCCGGAAAAAAACCAGACCTGGTTCAACCGGGCCAAGACGGTCATGACTTTCAAGAACCTGGCCCTGGTTCCCTTGCAGGTCAACCGGCGCGCTGATATTCCGGCACTTTTTAATCCTCCCGGTCCCGAAGTTGACGCTATCCTGTTCATCCCCGACCAGACGGTTATCTCCCGGAGCATGATTACCTATGTAATCAAGGAATCTTTGCGCCTGGGAATCTCCACCTTCGGCTTCAACCGCTTTTTTCATGAATCAGGAGCGGCGCTGAGCTTTATTATTGACTACGAGGCCATCGGCCGCCAAATAGCGGCGATGGTCCAGACGAGAACCAATGGAAACAACTGTGCCACCGCCGAACCGCCTTTTACCGTCCTGCTGAACCGGAAGGTGATTGATTCACTGAAGATACCGGTCGCCGGGACACTGCCGGAAGGGGTAATTGTCGAATGATTCGCCTGGATTCCATTCAATCACGCCTGACCCAGGTGGCCCTGGTAATAATTATTGGCAGTTCCCTGGCCGTGGGGCTGGCAGGTTTTCGCCTGACCGGCCGCTTCCTCAGCCGGGAATTTCATCAAAGTTTCAAGCTCCTGGCCGGCAACATGGCCGGCAACGCCGAACTTGGCATCATGATTGATGACCGGAAAATGCTTGACCGCCTGGTCAAAACCATGCTGTCTCAGCAATACGTCAAGGGAGCGGCGGTTTTTGATAACGCCAATCAGATGTTGGCACAAGCAGGCATGGACAACAAAAACAGGTCTTATGGTGAGACGACCATCAGCATAACCGCTCCCATCCGCTCACTGCAGATGCGTAATGAAGCTTTAATAATCTCAGAAAGCAGTCAATACAAAACGGTCGGCCACGTGGAACTGCGCTACTCCCTGAGTGGCCTGGAACAACTGAAAGCCACTATCGCCCGGCAGTTTTTTTTCATCAGCATTGTCCTGGTACTGGCTGCGGTTTTCATTTACTGGCTCATGGCCCGCCTGATCGCGGCGCCGTTGAAAGACCTGGTTGAAGTCTCTCACCAGGTATCCCAGGGGCAGATGGATGTGCGCGCCCGGGGAGGCCGATTTCATGAAACCAGGATCCTGGCCACCACCTTTAATGAAATGCTTACCGCCCTGGGCCGCCAACGACAGGAACTGCGGCAGATGTACGAAGAAATGAACCGGCAGCAAACTCTGGCTGAAGTTGGTAAATTTTCCCTGATGATGGCCCATGAGGTCAAAAATCCCCTGGCCATCATTCGCGGCAGCCTGGATCTGCTGAAAAAAGACGACTGCGATGAGAAAACCAAGGCCAGCCTTTACATCTATCTTGATGAGGAAATAAACCGGATTAACCGACTTATGGAAGATTTTCTGCTCTTTGCCCGGCCAAAAGCCCCGTCACTCGCCCCGGTGGAAATGGGAGAACTGGTTCGTAATCTGGCAAAGCGAATGGAATTGGCCGGGAAAAATCAACAGCTGAAAATTGAAACCCTGATTGCCGCTGAACCCTGTATGGTTTCCTGCGACATCCAGCTGCTGGAGCGGGCCATGGGTAACCTGGTCCGAAATGCCATGGAGGTCAGCCGGAAGTCGCAACCGGTAACCATCAGCTGCGGCATGGAAAAAGACCGCTGGTATTTCTGCGTTGAAGATCGCGGCCCCGGCATCAAGCCGGAAAACCTGGCGAAAATCTTCACCCCTTTTTTCACCACCAAAGCCAAAGGTACCGGCCTGGGGCTGGCGATCACCAGGGAAATTATCAATGCCCACGGCGGCAAGATCGGCGCCGAAAACCGGGAGAAAGACGGCGCTGTTTTCAGCTTCTGGATACCTGGGAAAGCAGAGGTTAAAGGTTAAAGGTTAAAGGTTAAAGGTTAAAGGAAAATCTGGAAGATGGCTAAAATACTCATAGTTGATGATGAAGAACGGGTGCGGACTATTCTCCGCCTGATGCTGACCGGCAAAGATCACGAGATCGGTGAAGCGGGGAACGGCCTCGAAGCCCTGGAACAACTGACCGCCCATACCTATGACCTGGTAATCAGTGATATCCGCATGGATGGCCTGGACGGCCACGGATTGTTGAAGGCGATCAAAGAACAGAATTTAGGCTGTCCGGTGGTGTTCATCACCGCTTTTGCCACCCTGGAATCAGCGGTTGAGGCCCTGCGCCTGGGAGCGGCAGACTACCTGGTAAAACCCTTCGAAGAACAACAGGTACACCTGGCGGTGGAAAGAGCCCTGGGCATGGGCCGTCTGCTGGCGGAAAATGTTCATCTTCGCCGGGAAATAAAACAAAAAAATCTGGCCGATGAAGAGGGAGTTTTTCTTTCTTCGGCGATGCAAAAGGTTCAGGAACTGGCATTGCGAGTCGCGCCAGGCAACACAACGGTTTTGATTACCGGAGAATCAGGCACCGGCAAAGAGGTTGTCGCTAAACTTATCCACCAGGCCAGTGAACGCCGGGAACAACGATTCGTCACCCTCAACTGTGCCGCCATCTCCCCGAACCTGGTGGAATCGGAGTTGTTCGGCCATGAAAAGGGCGCTTTTACCAGTGCCGGCAACCGCAAGGAAGGCAAATTTGAGTTCGCCCGGGGCGGGACCCTGTTTCTCGATGAAATCGGCGAACTGTCACTGGAAGCCCAGGTTAAACTTTTGCGGGTCATCCAGGAACGGATCGTTCAGCGAGTCGGTGGCAACCAAGATATTGAGGTGGATATTCGGCTCATCTGCGCCACCAATCAGGATCTGGCCCGCCTGGTGGAAAACGGCCGCTTTCGCCAGGATCTTTACTACCGGATCGCGGTTTTTCCCATCCAGGTACCCCCTTTGCGTGAACGAAGGGAAGCCATCGGGGCATTGGCAACCTTTTTTATTCAACGCTGGGAAGGCCTGCGTCAAGGAACCACCGATTTCATCACTCCCGGAGCACTACAGGTACTGAAGAACTATCCCTGGCCGGGTAATGTTCGTGAACTGGCCAATGCCATGGAAAGAGTTATGATTCTTAAAGCCGGTCAGCTGCCGGTCAATTCCGATGACCTGAAATTTCTCCAGGGGAGCCCGGCCAGCGCCGATGAAATCGCAGATAAGTTTCAATTACCCCCCAGGGGAATCCATTTCGAAACAGTACAAAAGCGGCTGGTAGACCAGGCCCTGGAGCGCACCGCCGGCAACCAGAGCGCCGCCGCCCGGCTCCTGGGCCTGACCCGGGCAAAATTTCGAACTTTAGTTAAGCTG
>JAYEKE010000011.1 GCA_034660915.1 Pseudomonadota bacterium | reverse complement strand
CATGCTCCTCACTTATTCTGCCAATCAGAAAACCCAAATTTTCATTCGCGAACTCAATTTTCCGAAAACTTTCTGAAAGGGGAATAATGAGCTTGTCACTGTCATCAACACTTCCCTGGCCCGGAACCGAGCTGCCATCAAAGCCGACCCCGCGATCAAAAAAAGACTCAACGTTTTTAGGATTTACCTGCAGTGAAATGTTTCTGCCGTTAAGATCGGTGGTAAAAACCTGGACGACGTCAACATTCGAAAAATCTTCTTTCAGCTTTTCGTAAATGGCCGATTGCACTTTTAAACTCCTTTTCTGATTTTGGTTTCAATTAATTTTTTGATCAATTTGTTATCTTTAACACAATAATACGATTTAGTCGGCATATTTTCCGTGAGTCCTTTATTTTATAGGATACTCAAAACCTTGGCCGGAGTTCCGGTGGGATGCCGGTCGTCCTTTTCCAACAATCTTTCTCCTTCGGCGCAGCCGCTGACCAGGGGCAACGGTTTTACTTGTCAATTTGCTGAGCTGCCATATCATCCTCTTCAGGAGCCATCAATTCTTTAAGCTTTTCCGTTAATGCCGGAGAAGCCGACTGCAGGTGCAGGTCTCGCTGGGGAAAGGGAATGGTAATGCCGGCTTCTTTTAATTTTCTGAAAAGGGCAAAATAGTAATCACTTTTCAAGCCGGAAGGGGCTTTGAGATGGGACATGCGGCACCAGGCTCGAATGGAAAAATCAAGGCTGTTGTCGCCAAAGCCTTCAAAAAATATGCGCAGAAGATGCCTGGAATCTTCTTCGGTTATATTGACTTCCCTGGCCGCGGCCTCAGCCAAGCGCACCACTTCATCAGGATCGGAACCGTAGGAAACCCCAAAGGGAATATTGAGCCGGCGCCAGTCGTCGCCATAGGTCCAGGTGTTGACCCGGTTCGAGACAAATTCGGAGTTTGGAACGATAATATCCTCTCCGTCGACGCTACGTACTATTGTGGCTCGAATCGACATTTTTTTTACTTCTCCAACCAGGCCTTCCTCCAAGTGGACGTAGTCTCCCACTTTGACCGTCTGTTCCGTCAAAAGAATAATGCCGCTGAAAAAGTTGTTGGTGATTGTCTGCAGGCCGAAACCTATACCAACACCGAGAGCTCCGAGAATAATACTGAGCTGACTCAAATCCAGCCCGGCGGCGGAGAGGATAACCATCGTGCCGACGAACAGACTGGCGTAGTACCCCAGGGTGGTGATCGAGTTGATGGCCCCGATTGACATGCCGGCTTTTTTCTCCAGCAGATGGACGATCTTACGGCGCAATAAACGCAGCAGAAAAATACCTATAAAGAACAGGACAATAATGTTCAAAATAATCTGCAGGGTTACTGTCGAAGTCCCGATAGAAAAAAGGGGGTAATAGCGTATACTTTGTATCCGCTCCTTTAAATCAGCCAGATGCAGAGCACTCCAGGTGCGAAACCGTTCACCACTGCTGAGGGAAAAATGAGTCAGATCAATGATCTTTTCGATCTCCTCTTTTACATTTCTAATATCTTGCTCATTATCAGACAATGCCAGGATTAACCTGTCAATATTTTCGTTGGCTTTGGCTGCCTGTCGAGCCAGGGTAGCCAGCTCTTTACGTGTCTTCGCGGTCTTGGCAGCGGCCTCTTTGTTGTGAATGGTTACCAGTTTTTGGGTCAGGCTGGAGCGGACCAGGATAGCTTCTGAAATAGAGGTGGTAATGGTTTTTAACTGCTGAGCTAATTTATCAGCCTCTGGTGACCACTCCTTGATGAAATCCGCTAAACGATTTTGCCCGGCATCGTCCTGGTAATTACTCAGCCACTGCAGCCGGAAATTATTGTTTAAAATCTTGATCTCGCAGTTGAGCCGTTTCTGGTTGATCAGGGAAACACGAAGTTTCAAGGCATCAATGATAAGTTCGATCCGCTCTTTTTCCGTCTGCCAGCCCACCCGTACCAGGTCATTTCCATTGCCTGTTTTAAGTCTGGCTATGCTTTCATCGAGCCGGGCTTCATAGATCAGGAGACGGCGATTGAGATCCTGATATTCGGCGCTGGTGGCAACGGTGGTTTTATTAAAAAGGGCCAGACGATCATCTTTCAGCTGCTGGGCCTTGTTGATATCTTTCTGACTGACCTTAATCTTGGTAAACGCCTCCTTAATCCAGGCAGCGGCAATTTTTTTATGATCATTAAGCTCGGTGAGCCGTTGCTCAAGTTTCGGTTTTTTGATTTGCCACCGGGCGTATTCACCCTGGAGGCTGAGCAGGTCACCATATTTTTCATAGAGTAAAAGATTATTTCCGACCTCGGTTTTTGACAGTCTGGCATATTCGGAAAGCCGGGCAACGGCGTCCTTCTTGAGACTTGCCAAGCGTCTTTGGAGAAGGGTAAATCGTTTACTGCTGTCGGTCAGTTGATTGTTGATCTGCCTCTGGTAAGATAATATCTTATCAAAGTCTTCGATATTGTAAGGGGGGCCGGCCACTATAGGCTTACTTACAGCGGCGGATACGGTACGGGATAACTCCGCGAGCAGGTTTTTGTATTGCAGGGACACTCCCTGGAAAAGGTCTTTAATCGCGGTGCCCCTGTTCTGAAAATCTTTGGCCGCATTTTTGCCAACGATTTGATCAATCTTATTGATAGTTTTTTCTATCCGGCTCTGCCGTTGGCTGATGAAGGCTCTGATCTCTTCGACGCTTCCCTGGTATAACTTACTTTCCAGCGGCTTACTGACTTCCGGAGGCCGAGCCGTGCTGTTTGCAGCCGGAAATAAAATAAGCACCGCAACCCACAGCAGGCAGAAAAAATATCTTTCAAGTGTTCCCATGGCTGTCATTCCAGCCCCCTGGGCACAAGTGGTACGCATAGCAGGTTAAATCCTTAGCTTCTCAATCAACTGGCTTGAGGTGGTTGAACGCTTGGTTTTTCGTTCAAATTGTTTTGGTCATTCTGCCCGTGCACAGAGTTAATGTCAAACATAAAGTACGGTAATTTTGCCTCCAGCTGCTGAAAATCAGTGTTGTAAAACGCACAGTGACGGGAATGCCAGGAATATTTCCCTGTCATCCCCGTCACCATTTATTTCCAAATCAGCAAAGACGTCGTGATAGCCTAGAAATAATAGCCAACGTTGACATTAAAACGCATGTGCCACTCATCGTCTTCGCCATCACCAAGGGCATCCGAGTCAGCACCCAGCCAGACCATGTTATTGCCCATAATGAAGTCAATATAGGTATAAATCGGCCCGGCACTGACCATGCAGCCCAGGGTATTGATTATCGAATTGTCGCCGTCGCCGATATCCTTGTCAAGGATGCTGTAATCATCATAGAAGGTCAGCTTGGTAATTGGTCCCCATTCGACCGGCAGACCATAGCTCAAGTTGGCGACATAAATATTACCCTCCGCGGCCACATCATAATCGGTGGCAAAGGCACCCATACGGATATTATCATCATTGGCGCCATTAGGATTTTCCGGATCATACTCATAGCGGATTGCTTCAAGCATCAGGTTCCAGGGACCGTAGTGGCCGTTTAAATGCGCCCCGGCCGCCCAGTGATCGCCGTGGTCTTCAGTAATATCATTGTAGAGCATCCCCCACTCTCCGGAAAAACCGATTTCCGTGGAACCCAGTTCGCCGTGGTCGAAGGTATAGGCAACCCGCATATTGAACTGATTATCCTCTTCGTTACTGTAATCCAATCCGCCTTTATTGATGACGTCAAACGAATAGCGCGCGTTGTCGCCGGAGCTGCCCCATTCTTCGTTTTTAAAAAAGGCAAACTGGATATCCAGGGGACCATTTTTATAAAGCAGCTTGGCACCCATGTCGTAGTCGTCTTCGAGGCCGACATAATAAGGCACGCCAAACCACCAGTTGTGGGAGGCGTAAGGCAGCAAGCCGAAAGGTACCTGGGTAATTCCCAATTGTCCCTGAAGATTGTCGGTAAAATTATAGCCGACCCAGCCGTGATGGATAACATCCATATAGCTGTACCAGCGGTACTGGGCGGAAATCAGCAGGTCATTATATTCACCATTGACATCGAGGCGAAAGATATCAAAAGCCATATCACCGCCCTTATCCTTCGCCTTGCTGCTCCAGTCCTTGTTGCTGTAATTAACCCGCATGGCGCCGCCGATGGTGATATCCTTGACCGATTCATCTTCAGCCGCCGCGGTTTCGACGGCGATTGCCTCCTGCTGTTCAGCCTGGGTATCTTCCACTGCCGCCAGCTTTCTTTCCATCTCCAGCAGTTTGGTCTTCAGATCATCCATTTCCGCCAGTTTGGCCTTGAGGGCTTCCATCTCCGCTCTCAGGGCGCTGGCGTCATCGCCTCCGGCCATACCGACTGTCGGCATCAACAGGAGGCTCATGCTGATAAATACGGTTAGCACCACAAGATATAAGCGATTAATCATGATAATTTCTCTCCTTTCCGAGTATATTTTTCAAATTAAACTATTTTAGCAGTCCTTTTGTCTGCAACCAATCTCGCGCCACCTTGGCTTCCGCTTCATGGCCGACATCTACCCGCTTATTCAATTCCTGCATTTCAGCATTAGCTAAATTAGCCGCCAGGGGTTTCAGGATGGCACTGATTTCGGGATATTTTTTCATTACCTCCTTTCTGACTACCGGGGCCGGATTATAAACCGGGAAAAACTTCCGGTCATCGTCAAGATTGACAAACTTAAAAGCGGCAATCCGGCCATCAGTAGCGAAACCCATGCCGACATTAACCTGATTCTCTTTCAAGGCCTTGTAAGCCAGGCCGAGCGACATCTTTTTGATCTTAGCGAATGGGACTTTCAAACCATAGACCTTGGCCAGTTTCCTGAAGCCATCAGGTCTTTCCCAAAATTCCGTGCCGATAGCAAATATCAGTTTATCCTGATTTTTCTTGACATAGGCGGCCAAATCCGAAATCGACTTGATCCCCAGAGCTTTTGCTTGAGACTGATTCATCATCAAGGTGTAGGTGTTGTTAAATTCTACCGCGTCAAGCCAGAGCAATCCTTTTTCCCCATCCTTTTCTTTAACCCACGCATACACCTTCTCAGGATTATTCATTACCGCTGGATCTTTCTGTTTGTAAAAGGTCGTGTAGGCTGTGCCGGTGTATTCATAGTAGAGATCAATCTCTCCCTGTTCCAGAGCTTTTCGGGCCAGAGCGGTTGACAGGCCGGTTTTAACTTTCACCTCAAAACCTTCTTTTGCCAACAAAATTTTAGCCATCTCCGGCAGTAGATACTGTTCCGTAAAGTTCTTGCCGCCAATGGTCACTTTTTTATCTCCGGCCAGGCTGAGTCCAGGCAGAAATAAAGAAACCGACAAAACCGTCAGACAAAACAAACTGATAACTTTTTTTTTCATCATCCATTCTCCTTTTTTAAAGTTCCGCGTAAAACTAAGTCCTTAGGTATAAAACGGTACTAAATCTCTGTGTTCTCTGTGCTCTCAAGTGAGCATAGCGAACGGGTGGTAAAAAAAAGTACCTTTATCCTTGCCCCCTTCATTCAAGTTTACTCTTCGGTCAATCGCAGCCCTTTGGAAACCAGGAGCAGGCTCAAAAGCTCCACCATAAAATCAGCCAGCAGGGCCATCAAGGTTACCGGTATGGCTCCGGCCAGAAGTTTTTCCGTCATCATCATGTTGATGCCCGAAAAAATGTAATCTCCCATCCCGCCGGCACCGATCAAATAGGCCAGAGCCGTCGTCCCGATATTGATCACCAATGCCACCCTGAATCCAGTCAGAATTACCTTCATCGCCATGGGTAACTCGACATTAAGAAGAATTCCCCATGAAGTCATGCCCATCCCTTTGGCGGCATCGACAGTGGAGGTCGGCACTGCGTTAATCCCGGCCAGGGTGTTTCTGGCAATGGGCAGAATGGAGTAAACGATCAGGGCAAAAATAGCCGGTTTGGCTCCTATTCCCAGAACGCTCATCACCAGGGCGAGTACCGCCAGGGAAGGAATCGTCTGGCCCAGGCCAACAATATACATGACCATGCCGACAAATTTTTTGAACATCGGCCGGGTCAGTAAAATGCCGATGCCAAGTCCCAGGATAGTGGCGATCACCATACTGTAGATCACCAGATAAAAATGCTGGAAAAGAAGTCGCGTCAACTCCGGGTAAACATAAGG
>JAYEKE010000010.1 GCA_034660915.1 Pseudomonadota bacterium | reverse complement strand
AGTATTAATATTAAACCAACTATCAGGAAACCCCCCATTCCTTTTTCGCTTGGGCAAAACCAACCCATTTACCTGTGCTGCCAAAACCTCGGGAAGCCAGAACTTTACAGGCGACTTTCTGGGCGTTGACTTCACCGGTAGCAATTTCCATCAGCAACTCATGTTCGATAGCCTGAAAGACATATCTCGGATTGAGAGCATCAGATTCGTAAGTTTTATTCTCCCCCATTTTCTTCTCCTTGAAAGGTATTGATTTACGATATCTACTTTTGTTCCCCCAGCCACTTGATCTCCTGTGCCCGGCCATCACCATCAAATTCCAGCAGATACATCTGCTTATGACCGTATTTTTCGATAATATACAGCCACTCTTCGACGATGCGGTATTCCCCCACATGCTTGTTGTCGACGCCAACAATCTCCCGGGAAGCCGGCTGTCCGCAAGCGGCCAGTATCTCGTATTTGTGATCGCCGGTAGTTACAATCTTCGAACCACAATGCATCCCCTGAGCTGCCGCCACCTGAGCAGTTAACCACAGAACAACGGTCACCGCCGCCACTACCATGATTTTTTTCATTTCCTCTCTCCTTTTCCGAATTTGTTATCTTTCAAATCGTAATAACTTCTCAACGCCTCCTCGATCAGGCGGCCACCGTTTTTACGTGACCGCAGCCAGGTGACAATATCGCGAGGCAGGCGACAATTATAATGAATTCTGGTAATCCCCCGAGGACGTCCCGGCCCCCGGGTTTTTCGTCCTTTATTCATCTGCTGCACCAGCCAATACCGCAGCCAGCTTGCTTTGAGCTCCCTGCCCGTTCCAAAGACATGGACCTTTCCCTTGCCTTCTTTCTTGATCCCATCGCAGTTTTATTTCTTTGTTTGTCCATCCTTTAGCATGGAGATAAGAGTAATCATCGGCATTATAGTTGGTGTGACGAAGAATATATTTTGGTACACTCATTTTTTTCCTCCTGTTTTTCATTATTCATCATAACCAACCTCCCCTAGTTGGCGAGGGCCACCAAGCCCTCGCGATGCATGGTTGTGGTTTCAGAGCCATTTCCGGCCGCACTTGGGAACGATCCAGCGCCAACGGGGTGCCGGCATCCAACAAGTCCGCAGTCCTGGCGATGACCACGTCGCCAAGGTCGCGTTCCACCCTGATGCGCAAACTGGAAGAACGAAAACCTTTGAGTCCGAAAGCAACAGCGTACATAGCACCCTCCTTTCTTTTGCCGCCTCTCATCGGCAAAGCGCCAATATGACAGCAGCCATACCACCAAGATATTCGCTCTTGCGAAACATGATCTCGTCAATAGCATTGGAACTATCTACGGAATCAGGAATATCCTGAAGATCGTCCATATGCGGCATCAACTCTGCAGCCTTTTCCTTGAATTTCATAGCTATTGTTTTCATCTTTACACCCCATGAATTTTTGCAGCAGCATCAAAACCAACCCACTCGCCATCCTTGCCCAGGCCACGATTGGCCATTTCCTGGCGGGCCAGCATTTCAAGATCGATTTCCCCGTTTAAAGCTTTTACCAGTAATTCAGTGCATATCGTCTGGAACATGTATTCGGGATTTAATTCGTCACTCATTTTCCTCCCCCTTACAAAATCTTCTGCAACAATTTCTGCGCCTTCGTTCCAGGATAATGATGTCCCATTTCCCATTCTTTTACTGTCCGCGGGGAAACTCCAAGAGCAACCCCCATGGCAGCTCTATTCCAGCCCATTATATAACGTACTTCTTTGATTCCATGTGGCGTCAACTTTATCATTTTCCCCTCCGTTTTTTTTGTTTCAAGCTATACTCATGTTCTTAACTAACCGTCTCTTATTTGTCAACACTTTTATTCATAAATTATTGATTTTATTGGTTTTTATTAAAAAAATAGCCCGCACAAAAGGCGGACTGTTTTTTTACCTCAAACAGGGATGTACCTATCACCGCTGCCAGAATTCAGGCTCGATGGTAATCGAATCCAGATACTTTTCCAGGGACACAGCAGTAATTCGAATCCCCCGGCGGCCGGGATTTTCACTGGCTGCCAGGAGTTTTCCATCACGGACCAGATCAAAGATTTTTCGTTCGGAGCAGCCAAGGACAACGGCCACCTCGGTTGGGGTATAGAGCATCACTTTCATGATGTGCTGGCGTTTTATGTGATTGATTTCAGCCACGGTAACCCTGCTTTTTACGGTCATACTTCCACCCCTTTACTTATAACCCGCCGGCGGCGGTTAGATTACTGCCCAGGTTTCAACCAGAATTTAATCCCCATTACATCGGCACAAGCCAGGGAGTAATAGCCAATATCCCAAAAATGGTTGGGACGGTTTCTGGGACACAGCCAGAGCCCACGCTCATCCCGATATTCAGCACACATCTGCCGGGCATATTCCTCGGTTGATTCAGAGTGAAGATGCCAAGCTCCAGGATCTGCGGAAGAAATCTCCAGCTTGCCAGCCAATTGATCTTTGTAATACGTTGAGTGGAGATTGTAGAGCTTCAGACCGCCGGGAATGGCCTTGTTGCTGCCGGGATAGGTATCGATGGTTGACACCCGCCAGGGAGAGCTCTGGCGCTGCTGGCCTTTGATGGGTTTGATGATCGGATTGCGCCGACAGAGTTCATAGACCTCCCAAGTGCGACTATGACGGGCCTTCTGGTCCCGGGTACCACCGGAATCGATCAAGCCGGCAATAATGGAATGGGACGTGCCATCCGGAGAGAGATATTCCGTCCGGTAGAGAAGCTGCTCCAAGGCGGCATCTGTTTCAACAAAGCCCTCCCGGATCTGCCAGCTTTCAAGATCGACGCCGTAACCCCAGGCTCTGATTTCATAAAAATACCCATTCTGCTGGGTGTCAATAGAAATGGTCAAACAGGATATTTCGGCAGAAGGTACCAGACCCCGGGGGCGATCGTCACGAAGTGCCAGGATCCGGTCTTCGTCGCGTTCGACGGCAAACTCCTCATAGGGCTCGGCCAGGTAATCGTTGTAGAAATCGATCATCTTGACTGGATCACCTTGGGAACGCAGGTAAGCAGCGGCAATCTCCGTCAGGCTGATATCAAGGCAGATCCAGCCGGGAATGTGAAAACCTACCTTCTCCGGCCTTTTCAGCCGACCACCGGAAATCACCATCCAGCGGCCGTTAACGACGGCCTTTTCTCGCAGGCGGTCATCCCATTGAACATGGCATTCAGGGCATTCATAGGTGGCTGTTTTTTCAATTTCCAGCTCCTGGGCTTTTTTGCCTTCCGGCCAGCGGAGGCCATCAATCTTCATGATATGATAGCTGCTGCATTCGGGACACTGTACCTCATAGGCCCAGGTCTGGTGGCATTTCTGCATGGCCTGCCAGATGAAACCGCTTTCCCTGGTCGGCGTACTGACCTTGAACCGTTTGCAGGTTTTGGAGAAAATCCGGTTTCTTTTCTCGCCTAAAGTAACGGGATCAGTTTCCTTGCTGACGGTGGGCGGATATTTGTCGACCTCGTCAAAAAAGAGATATTTGATCGGAAAAGAGGCCAGGGCGGTGGCTGAATTGGCCCAGGCGGTGTAAATGATGGTACCATTTTTCAGCTTGATTCTGGATCTTGCCGTATCATCAGGATTGCTGCTTTTTAGCTTCTTCAACCTTGAAGATTGCTCAATCATCGGAATGATGCGATCCGTTGCCGATTTATCAATGGCGTTCTTGCTCGGCATGATAAACATGACCGGGCCTGGATGCTGATCAATAGACCAGGCAAAGCAGTTGTACATGGCATTGGTTTTTCCCGATTGAGCCACGGCACAAACCACCACTTCACGAACATAGGACATGCCGTAGGTATCCATGATTTTGGTGAGATAGGGCGTAATATCATTGCGCCAACGGCCCTGGTGGGAGCCCATGGTCACCTCCCGGTACTTTTCCGCCCACTGGCTGGGAGTAAGGCGCTCACGCCGGCGCCAGATATCCAGCTCACCCTGGTACCAGTAGATGGGAGCAAAGAGAGAAAATTGGTTACTGCTTTGATCGACACCTGTCATTTTATACCGAAAATCTTAGTTTTTTTGTTGACAATTCATTTTTTATTGACTAGGAATAATATCAACTAACTACCCCTATGGTTTCGACCTAGGGTGCGGGGCTGCATTAGCAGCCCCTGCTTTTTTTGGGAAACAATCCTACATGAGAACATCTGTCTATATAGATGGGTTCAACCTCTATTATCGAGCATTAAAAGGTACACCATACAAATGGCTTGATCTGAAAAAGCTTGCATCAAACCTTCTTCAGCCACAACATCAAATCACAAACATTAAATATTTTACCGCCATAGTTTCAGGTCGAATCGATCCCCACCAACCAAACAGGCAAAAAACATACATCAGAGCATTAGAAAAATTCATTCCTGAGTTTTCAGTACATTATGGACATTTTCTAAGTCATGAAGTTTTTATGCCTGAGGCCCCAATATCGTCACCAGTATCCTTTGCCAAAGTTTATAAAACTGAAGAAAAAGGCTCCGATGTAAATTTGGCAATACACCTATTGAATGATGCTTGGCTTAACAAATATGATTGTGCCGTCATTATTTCTAATGATAGCGACCTTGCAGAAGCTCTCAGGCTGGTTAGAAGTCAAAACGGCAAAACCATAGGGCTGTTATCCCCTCTCATCAAGGGACATCCATCAAGAGAACTGCAAAAATATGCCCATTTTGTAAAACGCATCCGCATGGGTGTTCTTAAACACTCTCAATTGCCTCCCACCATACCAAACACAACCATTTACAAACCAAACAATTGGTAGCTGCACCCATCACAACTGGTCCATCTCTTCCAGAACGACCGGCATAGAATTCGTTCTCATTGGCCTTGAATAACGGTCCAGCCATTCCTCCACCTGCTCGATGCCAAATTCCACCAGGTCAGGGACATAAGCGTGGTCACCGCCGACTATATCAATAACCTCCACTGACTTGGACCGCCAGAAATTCTGCAGATCATCCTTGAGGAAGGCCGCCCGGGCTGCCAGTTCCTGCTCCACTTGAGAGCGGTCGATATACAGGCCCCGGACCACTTTGGTTTTGATCTCCAGGTGTTCGGCCTGGGCCTGCTCTTTACGTAAAGTGGCTTCCATCTTTTCACGCTGGAGCCCGGACTGGTCATCGTCGTCAGTGGTGAGGTGTTCAGCGATGTAGCGGTCAACATCCTTCCGGGAAAAACCGCCAGTGGGTTGGCTTTTCAGCTTGCCGGCATTCTTGTGGTTGTCTACGGTCTGGCGGGTTACCCGGCAGCCCTGGGAGAGGATGTAGCGGTGAACCTCGGCAATGGTGTCAAAGACTTGGGCTTCGGGGTTTTGATCTTCTTTCTGCCGGCGCTCAAATTCATGCAGCGCTTTCTCCGCTTCACGAAAAGCCCGCAAGTTTTCAGCCGTGGGGTTTTCAGCCACCCGGCGCATGGCTTTCACCTTGGCTGTCTGCAGGATTTTTTCTTCCTGGGCAAAAAACTCTTTTAATTTATCACTGAGCTCGGTCATAGCCTCGACCATACTGGACCAGCGTGTTATAAGAACTACCCTCTTCTGCCAGGAAGGCTTCTTTACCGGTAAAATCCTGCCAGCGTTTGACAATCACATCACAAAACTTTTCGTCGAGCTCCACCTGGCGGGCTTGCCGGCCGATCTTTTCACAGGCAATGAGTGTGGAACCGGAGCCGCCAAAGGGATCCAGGACCAGCTCACCTGACTTGGAACTGTTCAAAAGCAGCCGTTCGATGAGGGCCACCGGCTTCATGGTGGGATGGAGATCGTTCTTGGTGGGAACTTCCACCCGGACAACAGAGGATTCAGCTTCAGTCACCAGGATGTTGTCCCCGGTAAGCAAATAAGAAACATCGCCAAGCTGGAGCTGGTAGGTATCGTCATCCACTTTTGAGATCATCTCCTCATTGAGCAGCTCCTGGATGGTAGTTTTCTTGCGATCCCCAAACCAACGATGGGCAGCAGTGGGCTTCCAGCCATAAAGAATCGGCTCATGCTGCCAGTGGTAGTCAGCCCGGCTGATGATCAACCGGTTTTTACGCCAGATAAGGCAAGAAGATAATTTAAACCCGGCATCCAGAAACGCCTGGCGGAAGGTCAGACCAAGTTCACCGGCATCGGCATG
>JAYEKE010000009.1 GCA_034660915.1 Pseudomonadota bacterium | reverse complement strand
AAAAGAACCTGGGTGGAATTGTCGAGAATGAACTGTAATACTCCCATATCGTGTCCTCCTCAGTCTTTTTCCACGTCACTGGTAAACACATCTTTCATCTTTTTATGGATATCATTATAAGCTACGGCGCCGATAAAATCACCGTTATCATCGACAACACATAAGGTAATGACATCCAGCATGAGCATGGATGACAGAATATCACGAGCCGTTGTCCGCCTGCTGATCTGCAAAGGATATTTTTCCACGAAATCACGGACAGAGCCCTGTTCGTATTTAAGTCCTTTAGGGGTTACAAAACCGAGGGGCTTGCCGTTTTCAAGGACAATGGCGTGACGAAAACCCTTGGCATCTAACAGTTTCAACACCTGCTCGGTGGAATCGCCGCCCTGGACAAGGTTTCGCGGCTGATGATTGCAAACGTCTTTTGCCAGAATAATACCCAGAACTTTAAGCGCCCGGTCAGCACCGACAAAATCAGCCACATATTTGTTTTTGGGCTGGGTAAGTAAAACTTCAGGGGTGTCATATTGCACCAGAGCACCATCGGTAAAGAGAGCGATCTTATCACCCATCTTGATGGCTTCATGGATGTCATGGGAAACAAAAGCGATGGTTTTTTGCAGTCGCTCCTGCAGCTTGAGAAATTCGTCTTGAATCTGCTCCCGGTTGATAGGATCGATAGCGCCGAACGGCTCGTCCATCAGCAAAATCTCCGGATCAGCAGCCAGTCCGCGCGCCACCCCCACCCGCTGTTGCTGTCCCCCTGACAGTTCAGCCGGATAGCGGGAACGAAAAATATCCGGATCCAGACGAACCATGCTTAACAACTCATCCACCCGGGCCTCTATTTTTTTAGTTTGCCAACCCAGGAGTTTGGGGACCACGGCAACATTATCGGCAATGGTTTTATTGGGAAACAGGCCGATATCCTGGATAACATAACCCATCTGGCGCCGCAGCTGCACCTTGTCCAGATCCATGATGTTTTGATCATTTACAGTGATTGTCCCCCGGGTAATCGATTCGAGCCGATTGGTCAACCTGAGGGTAGTGGTTTTACCACATCCGGAAGGTCCGAGAAAAATTACGGTCTCGCCTTTTTCAATATCAAAAGTGACATCCTCCAAAGCGGTTACCGCGTCCTGGCCTTCTCCATAGATTTTGGTCAAATGATCGTAACTTATCACTTCACTCTTGCCCTCCGTTATTACTTCGGAGAATTGGGAGCAGAAAACTGTTCCGCTCCCAATTCCCGCTGCTTAATATTGTCTGAATTGCTGGATTACGGCAGCCATTTTTTTACTTTTTCCGGATTATCCTTGACCCACTGACGGGCGGTTTCCACCGGGTCAGCGCCATCCTTGCGGTTCATAATCATTACTTCGGCGATATCTTTTGGTGACCAGTTGAAATTACCAAGGACTGCGTAAACCTCGGGCATATCTTTTTCCAAGCCCTGACGGACGATCGTACCGATGAACTCCTCACCACCATAAACCTTCTTGGGGTCGTCAAGATATTTGAGATCCCAGCGGGCAAACTTCCAGTGCGGCGTCCAGCCGGTTACCACTATCCACTCGTTGTTCTTGATGGCATCCCCCAGAGCGGCCGCCATGGTAGCACCGCTGCCCTCCAGCAGATCCATTTTGCCAAGACCATATTTTTTCATTACTACTTCAGTTTTTATCATCAGACCGGCCCCGGGATCGATACCGATAATTTTATTATCAAACTTGGCGGCATTGGCCCGTAAATCATCAATAGTGTCAATACTGACGTAATCGGGAACCACCAGGCCGATGCGGGTACCGTGCAGGTTGGGACCCAGATCAACCACCTTGTCCTTGAACCGTTTCATATATTGCCCATGGGTGGTGGGCAGCCACGCGGCGGTCATGCCATCAGCATCACCGACGGCAATCGACTGCCACATGGCAGCGGCAGCTACAGGAATAACTTCAACATCATAGCCGAGATTTTCAAGCACGGCCTTCATTACATGGGTTGAGGCAGTAGCGCAGTCCCACTCAACGTAAGCTAATTCAACCTTGCCTTTACCAGCCAGGACCGGATTAATTCCGATTGTCATGGTGATGGCTGCCAGGACCACAAAAATTACCAGTAATTTCTTAATTTGCATCTTTTTTCCTCCTTCTTATTGAGTTATTGTTACCTAAATTAAGCGATTAGCTTTTAGCAGTTAGCTATTAGCTCAATAATTACAAGATGTTTAATATCACCCACCTTCACCCGTCGGGTGTTGTTACTAATCAACGTAAGGCCCTGATTTTTAAAAGCTAATTGCTAATGGCTAACCGCTAATAGCTCAGCTTAGGTGTTATTAAATTTCCTCGACTTTCTTATTTTTTCGGCCTCTGGGGCATGCTAAAGCAATGTCCCCGGGAGTCTTTCTTTCGTGTAATACAATTTATCATCAGCCACCATTAGTGGTATATTTTTGCTTGCCAACCTTCTGGCTGATCCGATCGAGGACCATGGCGACAATAACAACCCCGATCCCGGCCACGAATCCCTTGCCGGGCTGCAAGCGCTGGATAGCCTTCCACACTTCACCACCAAGGCCTTTAGCCCCAATCATGGCGGCAATAACGACCATTGACAATGACAGCATGATAGTCTGGTTGACCCCGGTCATGATTGTCGGCGTGGCCAGCGGCAGCTGCAGTTTGAACAGCTTTTGTGAACGGCTGGAACCAAAAGCGTCGGCTGCTTCAACCAGGTCGGCCGGGACCTGCTGAATGCCGAAACAGGTCAAGCGAATGGCCGGCGGCATGGCAAAGATCACGGTTGAAAAGATTGCCGAAACCGGGCCTAAGCCAAAAAAGGGGATCGCCGGAATCAAGTAGACAAAAGCCGGCATGGTCTGCATGAGATCGAGCAGGGGCATAATTACCCGGTTGAACCGTGGAGAAAGGGCAGCCCAGATGCCAAGCGGAAGGCCAATAGCAACCGCCACTGCCGTTGAAATAATAACCAGGATCAGGGTGTCAATCGTGGCATCCCAGAGGCGCAGGTTCCAGATCAGCAAAAACCCAACCACGGTGATAATCGCCACTTTGCGATCAGCCAGTTTCCAGGCTATTAAAGCCAGACCGATTATAATCAGCCAGGGCGGCAGGAAATCCAGGCCGGCCTGCAACAGATCGATACCGGATTCAAGAACATCAGCAACCGCTTTGGTTAAAAAAGCAAAGTTATTGGTCAAAAAATCAATAGATGTATCAATAAAGTTTTCCAGGGGTAAAGCGGGAATGGTAAAATCCATCAGTCAGTTCCTCCTTCGGCCAGACAGGTGAGCAGATCCACCCGGGTTACAATGCCCAGCAACTTGTTCTCTTCGTCAACTACGGGCACCGGCCGGTGGGTTTCAGCCATAATGGCAAACAGACTATTTACCGGAGCATCGGCCTTGACCGCCTGTAGATTTCGCTCATAAAAATGATCAATCGGTTTCTGATGACTTTTGATCGCTTCCGAGGCTTTGTCGGCAGTCAGCTGCCCGCGGAAGCTATAATCCCGGTCAACCACAAAAATAGAGCTGATGCCTTCATCCTGCATTTTGTGGAGGGCGGTGCGGGGACCGTCGGCGGGAAATGCCACAACCTTGGCCCGACTCATGATTGACTGAACGGTGAGGATTTTGGCTTTATCGACATCTTCGACAAATTTTTCAACATAGCGGTTAGCCGGATTTTCCAGAACATCTTCGGGAGTGCCGATCTGGACGATTTTGCCGTCCTTCATGAGGATGATCCGGTCGCCGATTTTCAACGCTTCATCAAGATCATGGGTAATAAAAACAATGGTTTTCTTAACTCGGGCCTGCAGGGAAATGAGCTCATGCTGCATATCCCGACGGATGAGTG
The DNA here is from genome assembly GCA_034660915.1 of Pseudomonadota bacterium. NCBI lineage: Bacteria > Pseudomonadati > Pseudomonadota > Pseudomonadota bacterium. The sequence goes on along the minus strand of JAYEKE010000009.1, from coordinate 18,247 downwards.
GGTCGAGAGCGGAAAAGGCTTCGTCCATCAGCAGAATATCAGGATCCACTGCCAGCGCCCGGGCCAGGCCGACCCGCTGCTGCATGCCACCGCTCAACTGGTGGGGGTAGTAATCCTCCCAGCCTTCAAGTCCAACCAACTGAAGTGCTTCACGGGCTTTCTCTTTTCGCGCAGCCGGGTCAACACCCTGGAGTTCAAGTCCGTATTCAGCATTTTCGATAACTTTCCGGTGCGGGAAGAGAGCAAAATGCTGAAACACCATACCGAATTTATGCTGTCGAATCTGCAGCAACTGCTGGTGACTGGCAGTGGTCAGTTCATCGCCATCAATGGCAATCGTACCAGTGGTCGGTTTATTGAGCAGGTTGAGGCAACGAATCAGGGTTGATTTGCCGCTGCCGCTGAGCCCCATAATAACCAGGATTTCGCCTTCGTAGACATCAAAGGTAGCACCGACCATACCGACCGCCAGACCGGTTTTCTCAAGGATTTCAGTCTTATCGACACCATCCTTGAGCATTTCCAAGGCTCGCTTTGGATTGGCGCCGAAAATCTTGCTGACATCCCTGACCTGAATTTTAACTTTAGCCATACATCGCCTTTTTTAGATAAAAAATAACACCTGAGTGCAGGGAAAACCCCACACAAAAACACCCCGTATCTTGCACCCGGGGCTTACTGTAAAAATACTTTGTGCTAGAAAGATTTGAGTTCGTAACATATCGCGAAGCATAAGTCAAGATTGGTGTTGGTACGAAATCCGGATAATGAGGTTTTTGTACACTGTATATTACATTGACGTCAAAAGTTAAGGGGATTAGATATTATGGCAAAACACTTTTAAATCATGTTAAATAGGCGTATGGCTAAACAACCCATCAATATCCCTACCTCTGAAATTATCGATGATCTATTGATTGATAACTGGGAGTTACGCTGGCAGGTCCTGGATATTTTTTATCAGACTCGTGTCAAGGTCAGAAACTTCGGCAAATCTTCTCCTTATCATCGGAGCATTGCCAAACTTTGTAAACAGATAATCAATACACTGCAAAGTGAAAACGATCTCAATCTGCATCTTATTATCCTGGCAGTATATCTACTTGGAGGGATGGAAAACATCTTTCAGCTTCTGGATAAACTCGATATTGCCAACAAACCCAAGGATACTGCCCCTTTATTGTCTCTAAAGGAAAAGATAATTAGAGGAAACCAGTCTCATACCTTTTTTGACTACTTTCTCCTCCTTTTTGAAGAAGGGCTTTATTGGGGTAGCACGGTGGTCCTGAGCCTTAAGCTTTTCGAACCTGATGAGTTGCTGGAACTTTTTTGCTCCATCAAATCGCCGGAAAACCAAACGCTGGCATTCAAACAACTACAGCAAGAATTCCCTCAGGTTGAATTCAATAAAGCGCTCACTGCTGACAACCTCCAGTTGATTAAAAAAAATCCTCAATTGCTTGTCTTTCTGCAACCAACTTTGGAACCAGCCGTTTTAAAACAGGTTGAATCCATGGTGCTGGCCAATCTGAAAAACCATGAACACCTGGAAATAACCCTGGAGACTTGCGCCAAGCTTAAACTTTCTGCGGCAATCCCCCAAATAACAGCGCTGTTGAACGATCAAAATCTTCATCCGTTCGTCACTGCTGCTTTGGAAAAGCTGGGATCAATTATTGCCTTGCCCCCCCTGCTTTCAGCCAGCCGTTCTTTTTTTGGCAGCAGAAAAATAGAAGCAGCCAGGCTTCTGGGAAATTACCAGGACCAGCAAGCCATTGATTGCCTGAAAAAATTAAGTTCTTCGTATAATAAAAAAGTCAGGGAAGTCGCCCTCCATTCATTGGCATGCACCGGTCAGATACAGTCATTAACAACTCTGATTGATTATCTCATTAAAGCCCCGGCAAAAGAAAAAAAGAAGCTATTGGGTACCATTGCCCAAAAGCATTGGCCAGATGTCCCTGAAAAACTGGTTGAAAAGGTTCTCCCCCTGATTGGAGATTCATATCTTGCTCCTGAAATTTTCGCAGCCCTGACAACTATGGGGCATGGGCACCTACTGCTACCCCAGTTCAAGGAACTAACCACACTGCTAAAAACGGAACATCATAAGGCATTCTGTCTCTTCCTGGCCAAATATGCCGACATACCGGCGATAAAAAATGCCTTGCTGCCCCATTTACAGCACCCCGACTGGGGATTTTCTTATCAATTGCTCCATGGGTTGCAAGATCATTTCACTATAAAAGACTTCCCAACTCTTTTCACTCTTTTACAGCTGCGTGAATCCTACAAACCGTTGACCATCAAAGAACGCCTGGAACTGGGAAAAGGCGATGATGATTTCATCCCGGCCATGTGCAATTATCTGAATCTACATCCCCTGGTTGCCCAGCAACTTCTTTTTACTTTAAACAATCACCTACTGACCAGTAAGCCGCCAGTTAAAAGGAAGGAACTAGAAGACATATTCGCAGGACAAGCGGCAGGGTTGAAACAACTGATCATGGAATCTCCTTTTGAACATCAGGAGATATCCCCGGAAGAATTATATGTCCTGTTATTATTCTGTACTTATCTGGACAAAATTACCGTTGACGGGGTTAGTTGTTTTGCGATAGTAGTCAATAAAACCAGGAAATACAGTGGTTTTTTCAGTGAAACCATCTGGTCAATTATCCTCAGGATTTTACAATCGGAACGTGCCAGCACCGACACCGCTCTCCTTCCCTATCTGGATCAGTTGCTGGAAATTCTGCGTGGCCGAGAAGAGGTTAATGAACTGCGGGCCATTGCCTTGAGCATAAAGCAATGGATTTTTTCCTCCTCACGTGACTTGGCCGTATTTATTGAGTCAAGCCGTTATCGTGACCTTCAGGTTTTTAAAGTAAAGAAAGTCCATGGCTAAACTGATCTCTTTATTCTTTGGAAATGCCTTCATCCTGGCTTATGCTCTGGATGAAAGCACTAACCAAATAGAAGCCATCAACCTGAAAGATATTTCACTTCCTATCACTCTTGATAGCTTGCAGACTAAAGAAACCATCTATCCAATACCGGCAATGATCTGTTTTGACGACCGAATTCTTTACGGCCAGGAAGTACGCACCCATAAAAAGTTCTTTTCGCCCCATACGTTCCTTTACATGAAGCAGTACATAGCTAAAAATCAGTATCTGCCGCGGATTATAGGCGATCAGGAAATATCCAACTTCCAGGCAGCTGAAATTCTGACGATCAGCATTATTCACCGGATTGAGGAAATCTATGGCGCTGAAAATATCTCCATGTATGTTTTCCCGGTGCCTCCGAAGGGGTTTGAGATTTTTGCCCATTGGATAGAAAGATTCTGTTTCCGCATCGGCCTGGTTAACTTTAAAATTGTCGATGGCGGTGTTTGTTCCCTGCTGGCCTACGAGCTCGGACATGAGCTGGGAACCAATTTCTTGTATATCAATTTTGGCCCCATGTGCCTTGATCTCTACATCCTCAAAGTCGAGGAAAGCAATCATGAACCAAGGCTAAGAAGCGTGTTGCTTGGGGGACTGAGTAAAAATTACGGTAGTATTGATATCCATAAAAGTCTCAGGGATGAACTGATTGACTACAAAATTACCGTCCGCAAGGCAGCAGAGATCGTCCATCAGCTGATCAATAATCAGACATTTGAAGAAGAGACCAACGGCCGGCAGTTGCGTTACAGTCGCACTCAACTTCATGAACTGCTCAACCGTAAAGGCTATGGACAGGAACTGAAAAATATTCTTACCGATCTCATTGATCTGGCATCAGGCATCGGGGTTACCTATGAAAGCGTACGGTACGTTCTCTGTGCCGGCTCAAGCCTCCAGGTTCCCTATTACCGCAATATTCTTAAGGATTTTTTCGGCGATAAACTGCTTTACAACAAAGCCCATAATGCCCTGGCACTCGGTGGCTTGGCATACCTTCAGCATCAGGACAGTGGCAATACCATCAAGGCTAACTATGCTCTCCGCAGCCGGACAGCAAGGGGGGAAGGTTATAAATTTGATGTTATTATTCCCAAAGGTACAGCTTATCCCACCCAAAACGGAGTTACGACCTTAATTGCTAACGGATTTTATGATGGTCAACAGGAACTGGAACTGTGTATTTTCCGCATGGATATTCCTGAATCAACCGACGACCGGGAAATCGTATTGACTGAAAAGGGATCATTACAGGTAGAAGAAAACATCTCTGAAGAACAAAAATTTTTCGTTAATGAGGCCAAGCCTGAAATCATTGCTCTCGACCCACCCGGAAAGAGCGGAGAAAAACGTTTGGAAATCACGTTTGATGTCAGCATCAACAAAGACCTCCTGATTACGGTAAAAGATTTACGACGTAATATGGCCATCTGGAAAAGCAAAAAATCGATCCGATTGGAGTGACAAAATTGAGCGATAAGCTTTTAGCCGTTAGCTATTAGTTTAATGATTAAAGGGATTATACACTATATACTCAACTTTCTGAGTTGCTCTAAAAACAGTGGAAAGAAATTTACAGGGATGTTCCGGCATGGCTCTCGCTCAATCTCGCCGGCCGTCTATGGCCGGCTTCCGAGGCGTCCGCCGCGAATCACGTCGTGTGATTCGTTCGGCGGCCAATACCGCTATGAGCCAAGCCCGAACATCCGGTAATATGTCCCTGGCAACACAAGTCAGAAAGTTGAGCTCTATACATTCAGTTACCTGCTTAGCACTGTGCATTATTAACGTAATATCTTGATTTTGCTCAGCTAAATGCTAAAAACTAACTGCTAATTGCTTAACTTAGGAGTAACAAAGTATGCCCGCGGATAAAACGAACAAAGAAAAATACTCTGAAAATCGAGCAGAGGATAATTGTAATCTTGACACAATCCATATTCAAATTGGGGAAAATGGAGAAATAAATGCCTGGGGGCTGAATCAGAATTCTGAAGAGGCCATCCTGGAACGGACTGGGAATAAAAATCTGGCTGAACAACAGCAAAATATGTCCTACACACTTTGTGGCTGATAAGAGGATATCATGAACTTTCTAGAGCATCTCAATGTTATCATGCGCAGCAACCATTCATTGATCAATGTGGTCACCTATGAAGAAACCCGATTAATTACCATGCTGGCAGAATCTTCATTATTCAAAGATAAAAACATTATTCAGTGGGATCTGGCTAATGGTTTCAAGGCTATTCAGGGAAACATTTCCCAGCTGAAAAAATTGGAACGGCCGGATCCGTTGTTATGCTTACGAGAAATAGAGAAATCAAAGGTCGGCACAATTTTCATCCTCCGTGATTTTCATTACCATTATCGTGAAAGCATTGTTATCCGGGCTATTCGCAACCTGAACTATGAATTGCAATTCACTAAGAAATGCATTATCATTGTCACCCCTATGGCATCCCTGCCGATGGAATTACGTGAGGATGTCCTGCAACTGGAACTACCCCTGCCAACCTATGAAGAAATTGAGAAGCAGCTTGAATCCATCATCGCGACTACCTCCCAGCACCGACCGCCAACCCCACAACTGAAGGAAAAACTGGTAGAGTCAACCCTGGGGATGTCACTGGAAAGCATCAAAACCATGTTTGCCCAGGTCATTATTACTCATAATGTCATTGATGAACGGGCTATTGAAATTGTCCTAGAGGAAAAACGAAACATCATTCAAAAAGGTGAAATACTGGAATTTTTCCCTGTACGCGAAGCTCTCAATGATATTGGTGGCCTTGACAGCCTGAAGAATTGGCTGCGCAAGCGCAGCAAGGTATTCACCCGCAAAGCCACAGACTATGGACTGCCTTCACCCAAAGGCATTCTGATTATCGGCATCCAGGGAACCGGCAAAAGTCTAGCAGCCAAAGCAACAGCCGGGCTCTGGAAGCTGCCATTATTGCGCATGGATCTGGGCAAGGTATTTGGCAGCTTATTGGGAGAATCAGAAGAAAATTTACGTAATGCCATCCGTCTGGCCGAAACTATTTCTCCCTGTATTCTCTGGATTGATGAACTGGAAAAAGCCTTTGCCGGCTCCAGCGGTTCAGCCGGAGACAGCGGTACTTCAGCCCGTATTCTCGGGACATTTCTTACCTGGATGCAGGAAAAGTCAAAACCGGTATTTATCATTGCTACCGGAAATGATATCACCCTGCTGCCCCCGGAATTAATGCGAAAAGGCCGCTTTGATGAAATATTTTTTGTTGATCTGCCATCGGCAAGTGAACGTGAAGCAATTTTCAAAGTACACCTGGAAAAAGTGCGCCCGGTAATTCGTCAGTTTGACTTGCAAAAGTTGTCTGCCGCTACCGACAAGTACAGTGGCGCCGAGATAGAACAAATCATTTTTGATGCCATGTTCACCGCCTTTGATGACAACCAGCGGGAATTTACTGAAGAAGATATTATCGCCAGCGTCAAAGAGATTATCCCTATTTCTCGTTTTATGAAGGAACGGATTGAAGGTTTGCGCCAGTGGGCTGTCTCCAGAACCAGAAAAGCAAATAGCGAATAAATTAAAGATTTTAACATATAAGCCATGCCAATTTTTGCAACAGGAGTGGAAGGAGGATAAATATGTCGCATTTCACCAAGGTTGAGACCAAAATAACTGAATTACTTTTTTTGAAAAAAGCCATCAGCGATATGGACCTCGCATATGAAGAAGGGAAGCTGAAAGCCAAGGGCTGGCTTTGGAAAAAAGCTAAAGCAGATATAATCATTCCTACAAAAAGTGGCTATGATATTGGCTTTCAGTTTAACGGCAAATCATATGATGTCGTTGCCGATTGGGACTCCATCGGGGATATTGACCAGGGAGATTTTGTCAACGAACTCAGTCAGCGCTATGCCTATAATGTTGTCAGCGACACCCTGGCTCAACAGGGTTTTATCCTGGCCGAAGAAAAAACAGAGGGTGGAAAAATAAAGATGACCATGCGCAAAGCATCCTGAACATAAACGGCAATAAATGCTTTGCCTATTACAATGGAGAATATATATGGAAGAGATTCAGGTTGAAATAGACCAACATGGCAACGTTCAGGTTCAAGTATCCGGAGCGGAAGGTGGCAAATGTCTGGATTTAACCAAACACATGGAGCAGCTGCTGGGCGGCGAAATCAGTCAGAGAGAATTCACCCGGGAATATTATATCCAGGAAACAGTCAGCCAGGATGAAAAAATTTCCGATTAAAAGATAACTATATTTTTCTTGACAAATGCCGATTATCAGTTATAGTAGAAATGCGGGTAGTAGAATGAATGTATTAAGTGGTGGGATTGCACCTAAAATCACATACAAATTTTGACCGGAGAAGTTATTATGTCTTCCCAATATTCTTTACCAGCATATGGAAATTACCTGCCGGGGAAAAAAACTTCCTCTATGGAAATCATCCAGAGCATCAGTTTCCTGACCAAGCTGGGAGCGTTATGTCTGATAACCGGCAAAGTTTTTATGCTTGTAGCCGTTGCCGGGATATTTGTCCCCACCCTGAATGCCTATGCTATCCCCTGCACCATTATCTGGGGAACACTGGTTTTTACTTCCATCATACTTTGCTCAGTAGACCATTATATCGCCAGGCGTAGAAGTGTGGCAGGAGGAGAGATTGAGAAGCATGGTTATAGCGCTTTGGATGCCCTGATGTACAATTATTCTCCCAACCCCAATAAAGAAGAGGAGCAATATAAAGTAAAAGCTTAAATTATCCTATCAAAAAAAGGTCGATTCAGCCTCACAAAAGGAAGCCGATAATCAGGCTTCCTTTTTTTATTCCCACCACATAGGAAAATAAAACAAACAACGGTCTCGTCCTCTTGTCAAGTTCCCGTTAATATAAAGGTTATTTTTTTTATAGAACAATCATTTTCTCCTTGACTTTCACCTTTTTACTAATTATTTTTTATACTATATACAAAGGGTGATTGCTTGATAACTTGTTAAATAAATTACAATATAAAAAATACATGATTAATGATTCAATGGTAGGAGGCTGAAAATGAAAGGCATGATTCCCGTCAAGGGCTACCAGGACCATGCATCACAGCATGAGGATGCCGACTTCAGGGATATCCTGAAAAACATAAGCCCGCTCACCAAGGTTGGTGCAGGATGCTTTGTCGCCGGGAAACTTTTCGGCATTCTGGCCATCCCCGCAGTTTTTATTCCATCTTTAAACATATTTGCCATACCGCTAATCATTTGTTGGGGATCACTTATTTTTACAACGATAGTGGTATGTTCCTTTGACCATTTTGTGATCAGCAAGAAAAAAGCCGAGGCATCCCAAAGCAAAGCAGCAGAGGTTCAAACCTGGCTTGCCGAAAACCCGGATCTCCGGGAAGAAATTTTAGCTGATTTGCTCCAGGAACATAGGGAAACCACAGAAGAGAAGAAGAAAATTGTAAAACTTTCAAACTATCGCTAAATTTAAATCAGATATCAATAAAAAAGGGTGGCTGACAAGCCACCCTTTTTTATTGATAATGCACGTAAAAAAGTGGGATCAAATAAGTGAAGCCACTGCCTTGCCATAATCCTGACAGGCTTTGATGATTTCAGGATCATCTGACTTAAGTTTTGCCTCAAGAGCATTGAAAGATCCCAGGTTGACCAGATTCATTTTCAAAACATACTCCATGGTATCGGCAATCACTTTTGGAGCATCGCCTGAATGAGTATAGGAACCAAAGGCACCGGCAACCTTGCCGGCCAACCCGGCTTTTTCCGCCAAAAAGAGGAAGGTTTTAAAGTTCTGGGTCATATCACGATGATAGGTCGGACAGCCGAAAATATAACCGTCATAACCAGCAAGATCTTCTTCCTTTTTAATGGTTCCAACTTTTTTTAATTCCACCTCAGCCCCGGCAAAGCGAACCCCTTCAGCCACAAAGTCAGCCATTTTTTCCGTATTTCCCGTCCGACTGAAATACACAACCAATACTTTTGCCATTTTCTTTCCCTTTCATTTTTAAGTTAATACCACAAGGATTACAAGAGAATTATTCCGGTTTCCACACCTTCCATACCTTGCCCACCAGGTCCGGCCCCGGATTCAGCACTGTTTTCCCGGGGGTCCAACCCGAAGGACATACTTCAGAACCACCGGTTTTCCGCACATGCTGAAAAGCCTGAACTTGTCGCAGGGTTTCATCGACGCTGCGCCCGACCGGCGGAGTTAAAATCTCCATAGCCTGAACTACCCCGTCCGGATCGATAAGAAAACGTCCGCGAACATCAACCCCGGCAGCTTCGTCATAGACACCATAAATTTTTCCTAAACTGCCAGCACCATCTGACAACAGCGGATAAGGAACTCCGCCATCAACCATTTTTGAAAGTTCCTCTTCCTGCCAGATTTTATGAACAAAAACACTGTCAACACTGACTGCGAATACTTCCACATCCAAGTCCTTAAATTCATTGTATCGCGCGGCGACCGCCGTCAATTCGGTCGGTCAGACAAAGGTGAAATCACCGGGATAAAAACAAAGAAGAACCCATTTGCCAAGATAATCGGACAACTTCACCTGGGTGAAATCTCCATTGATAAAAGCCGGCGCGTTAAAATCAGGAGCCTTTTGGCCAATTTTCACTGTTACCATTGTCTTTACCTCCTCCATATTTTTTGTTTGACGTTCCTCCACTCCACTTTCTTGATCACCCACTACAGAACCGGTCGGGGCAGCACACCCAAGACCTTTTTTCTCTGCCATCATGATCCCCTTTCCTCAGTCAGGTATCAATGGATATTCGTGCTTGTCACCTGGATTGGATATCCATCGAAAGGTTAAAAGAAAGTTCCATTACCAAAAGAAATGACCAGGCCTAACCCGGCGACAACCACAAACCAGGCCACCATTAAAAACGTAGTTATTTTACCGAATTTTTCCATGATTTTCAGCCCTCCTCAACCGATAAGGTTCCCCGCCCCAGCTTGAAAGCGATAGTGATGGGATAGGCAATGACCACCAGGCCCATAACAAACGTGACTAAAAATAAGGCGGTACTGCCCAAATCCAGATTTACGGGATATTGATAGACAGAATAGTCAAACTGTTCCAAATAGCTCATCCGCAGAACTTCCCTGGCGGTTGACATCCCCATGACAGCCACCAGCGACAGGATTCCCAGCGGCAAAGCATAACGATCGGGATCTTTTTCCGCGATCATAAGCAGCACCATCACCAGAACCCCCAGAGCGGCTCCGAGCAGAAAAATCGGGTTGATGTAAAAACTGAATTTCATCGGCACCGTAAACAGCCACCAGAAACCAATGACCACTTGAATCATAGCTGCTATTTTGGCCATCCTGGCACCGGTTTTTCCCACCCAGTCCAGATAATCCTGGTCAAAATCAGGCCGGGGACGAAAATACCAGGCATAAAGCATCATGTAGATACCAATATTGATAAATGCCGGAACTATAAAATGGAGAAACCGACCCAGACTGAAAGCATGAAAGCCACCGCCCAGGGTCTGGAGGGAGCCATTGACAATATACCAGGAGAGCCATTTTTCCGGTAGCAGCTGCTGCATGGCAAACATACTCATGATCACCCCGGCAAAAATCACCATGACCAGAGAGAAAAGGCCAAAAATGCCAAAACCGGCAGGGTTTTTACTCCTTTTCAGATAAAACACATACAGGGATAGAAAACCCAGGGTTATAACCAGCAGGAAAGCCATAGCCCACCAGGCAGAAATAGAGTTGGCCGCATACCAGAAAGGATCATAAATCACCTGAATGAAGAGCAGCGGAGCAACCCCCAGGACGATCGCAACCGATAGGTTTACCGTACTACAGCGGGCCATGGTTTTTGAAAGCAGTTTACCGTATTCACCACCTTTCAGGTGATGGTACACAGCCAGACAAATTCCGCCAATTACCAAGTTTACAAAAAGAATATGCAGGGCAAAGGTTAAAACCATCAGCCCCTGAAACAACCAGGGGAAAAAGGGTATTCCCATGGGGTCTCTTAAACCGATCAAAGCACTATTTATATCCATAAGTATTTCTCCTCCCGTAATTTATCTGCAGCAATAAGCTCATTATTGCCCTTATTCATCCCCATGCAATATCCACTGGGGATCCACCTCCGCCGCCGTTTCATCCCCTGAGAGCTGGGAAATAAATACCGCTGCCGCCCGGCGTTCCACCTCCGTCCCGGCAAATGCAGGCATATAGGGATAATCTCCCAGGGATTCCAGGAAATAAAAAAGATCTTCTGCCGAGGTCATTCCCATATTATTGACCAGGCCCGGGAGGGAACTGCGGCCGTCCTTCTCCATGGTATGGCAGATAACACATTCCAGCTTGGTTATGACTTCACCGGCATGCAGGTAATTTTTTTCATTCACCTGCCGCAGGGAATCAGGGATAAAATAGTAATCCGAGAGGATGCCACTATCTGAAAACTTATCCACTTCGGAGCGAATCCCTTTGGCCTCTACATCATGGGCTATCACTTGGTTGCTGTAGAGATATCCGGGAATCAGGTAGGGACGTCGGCCGATTTCCCGCACGCTCTCCCCGCCGCCGATACCGATAAAAATGATAATAATCATTCCTATGGTGATCACCGGCCTGGCTACTCTGGTCACTCCGAAAAGCAGGATGACAAAGTAAATACCGGCGATGGCCGCCGCCACCAGGGAAACATTGAACATGGTCTTGGCATAGGCGAAGGAGTCAATAATCTCCAGGGTGCGGGCCGGCAGTTTGTGATAATACCAGAAGGCAAACAGCCCCCCGGCCAGCAGACCAGCCAAGCCCCAGGCACCGGCGGTTTTAATGACGGTTTTCCTGGTTTTCAGATCGGCGATAAAACTGGCGACCACCGCCGCGTAAGCACCGGCAATGGCAAGCATCATCGAAGTCCGGAAAAATAACTGCGGCCAATAGGTGGGATTGAAGAAGCCGTCAAAAAAGCCACCGGTTTCAGTCCACTTCCCCGGGGTCATCATGAAAGCCAGAATACCGGTGATAATCACCATGCTGATCCAGGCGGCCAGAGCATAAAGCAGCCCGATACGCAAATGGGCCTTTTGAGAAATTTTACCAAAGGTATAATAATAGATATAAATGGTCACAATCTCAATAATAAAGAAAACCCACTCGGTAGCCCAGCCCCAGACATAGTTATGAATCAGCCCGGAAATAGCCCGGGGGCTGATGATGGTACTGGCAAACCAGATGCCGACCCCGGTCAATGATCCGGTCACAAAACAGAATATCAGCACCATGAGGGTAAACTTTTTCAAAAATTCCAGCAGACCGAGATCATTCTCAGCGTAGGCTTTCCGTTCAAGAAAATAGGTAATCCAAAAACCACCGGTAGCCAGGTGACAGGGAAGAATGTGAAATGTGGCAATTAAGGCAATAATCATCCCCCCGCCAACCACAGGAAACTCAAAAATTGGATACATCAGCCAACAACCTCCTTTCCAGATACTTACTTAAAGATAACCAAAGAAAAAAATTTGGCAAGTTAAAAATAAACCTGACAAAAGAAAAATCAGCATCCGCTCGGACATTAACTGACCAAATAACTTATCATAATATACTTTGTCAAGTTTTATTTAAAAAAATACCATAAAACCAAAGATTTGTTTGACAATAACTCAACTTTCTGAGTTGTTCTAAAAACAGCGGAAAGAAATTCCCAGGGATGTTCCGGCATGGCTCTCGCTCATTCTCGCCGGCCGTCCATGGCCGGCTTCCGAGGCGTCCGCCGCGAATCACATCGTGTGATTCGTTCGGCGGCCAATACCGCTATGAGCCAAGCCCGAACATCCGGCAATATGTTCCCGGCAACGCAAGCCAGAAAGTTGAGACAATAATAATCATATATCTATTTTACCCAGGGAAGCTAAATCTTCAAGCGCCGGCCGGTCAATAATCACAATATGGGAACCATTAAGCTCCACCATACCTTGATTGCTGATTTTGGCCAGCATACGTGACAAAGTTTCGGGGATGGTACCAAGCAGGCTGGCCAGTTGGGTTTTAGTAATATCCAACTCTATTTTTTTGGCATTGTCCTGTTGTTTGCTCAGATAGAGAAGATAGGCCGCCAGCCGTCCGGGAACCTCTTTCAGGGACAAGGAATCAATCATAACGGTAAACTGGCGCAGACGTCGGGATAGGACTGCCAGCATATTCAGCGCCATGGCTGGATACTTTTCTATCAATTGAATAAATGCCTGACGAGGAAAGAATAACAGCCGGCTCTTCTCCAGGGAAACAGCATGGGCAGGAAAACTCTGGCCGGCAAATACCGGTACTTCGCCAAATGGTTCACCCGTCCCAAAAATGTGGAGAATCTGTTCCTTGCCGTTTGGTGATAATTTATATATTTTCACCCGACCGCTCTGCACCAGATAAAAACCATTCCCTTCATCACCTTCGGAAAAAATCCACTGGCCTTTTGGCAGCAGTTGCGGCTCACAGATCGCAACCAGTTCCTGCAGGTAGGGCTCCGGTAAACCGGAAAATAATGGTGAAGAGGCTATCAGGTCATTTACTTCCATGTTCATTTCCATGACCGGCTCCAAATAATAATGGCTGACAAGATTGCGTTACCTAATCTGAGCGATTAGCTGTTAGCTATTAGCATTTAGCTAGGTAAAATCAAGTCATTAACTAAACAACTTAAAACACCAACCGGGTTAAAACTGTAAATAACGAAACATGTTGAATTTATTAAGCCTCAACTTTCTGAGTTGCGCTAAAAACAGCTTAAAATAAATCTCCAAGGATGTTCCGGCATGGCTTTCGCTCATTCTCGCCGGCCGTCCATGGCCGGCTTCCGAGGCGTCCGCCGCGAATCACCTCGTGTGATTCGTTCGGCGGCCAATACCGCTATGAGCCAAGCCCGAACATCCGGCAATATGACCCTGGCAACACAAGTCAGAAAGTTGAGTTAAGCTAATAGCTAACCGCTAATGGCTAATAGCTTAACTCAGGTGTTATTATCAGGCATTGGCATCATCCAGCCGATAACCAACTCCGGTTACGGTGACAATCAGTTCCGGAGATTCCGGATTCCGCTCAATTTTCTGCCGCAGATGTTGTATGTGAACATCAATGGTCCGACTCCAGGAATAAAGGTTTTTCTTACCCCACAAAGCATGTCTCAGATCATCCCTGGACAGGGTCTCGCCAACATGCAGGGCCAGAAAGTAAAGTAAATCAAATTCCTTCTTGGTCAGATTTATGCTCCGGTCAGCCAGCCATACCCGGCGAGCAGGACAATCTATTTTCAACACCCCACAATTAATGCTGAGAGGCCGTTGTTCTTTCTGTTTTTTCTGTCTTCGCAGACTGGCATTGATCCTGGCTTCCAGTTCCAGGAAAGAAAAAGGTTTCACCAGGTAGTCATCGGCACCACATTCAAATCCAAGGACCTTATCAGCCACCGAATCCCTGGCCGTTAACATGATAATCGGCATCTCATAACCGGCGGCCTTGATTTTCCGACATAACTGCAGGCCATCAAGGTCGGGCAGGGTCAGATCAAGAATAAGCAGGTCTACTGATTCCCGTGCAAGCAGATCAAGGGTCTCCTGACCGTTGGCAGCCGCAAGAACGGCAAAACCGGCCAAGACCAGATTGCCCTGAAGGACAGTCACGATATCAGGATCATCATCGACCACCATAATTGTTTTCTCTGCCATCACCTACTCCTGAAACTCAAGATCTTCACCCATGCCGCATAACTTCAAAGGTAAAATAACGGTAAACCTGGTTTCAACCGCGGTCGAACTGACTTCCAGGCGACCGCCGTGGGCCTCCACCAACCCCCTGGTGATAGCCAGACCGAGACCGGCACTTCTTCTCGAACCACCGCGGGCCCGGCTTTGATAACGGGTAAAAATGGTCTTCAACTCATCTTCAGAGATCATCTTCCCCTGGTTGACGACGGTAACCGCAACTTCATCATCAGTCGATGTCATTACCAGGGAAACAGTACCGCCAATGGGAGAAAATTTAATGGCATTGTGGAACAGATTGAGAAATACCTGGTTCATCCGCCGGTAATCAAAGGGGACAATCTTCTCCTGTAAACCATCAATAGAAATAGTAATATTCTTGTCCCGGGCCATCACCTGGAAGAAAAGCACCACCTCAGC
The DNA here is from genome assembly GCA_034660915.1 of Pseudomonadota bacterium. NCBI lineage: Bacteria > Pseudomonadati > Pseudomonadota > Pseudomonadota bacterium. The sequence goes on along the minus strand of JAYEKE010000009.1, from coordinate 3,097 downwards.
CAGTAATTCCTTAAGGTTGACTTCCTCAATATCAAGCTCAAGCTTGTTCAACTCAATGCGGGCCAGATCGATGAGATTGTTGACCATCAAGACCAGGTTGCCGATATTTTTATCAAGGAGCCGCAAAAAAACGACCTGTTCCCGGTCAGCTACGGTTTTCAGCAGATATTCCACCCCACCCCGGATGGTAGTCAACGGGGTACGCAACTCGTGGGAAACGGTGGCCAGGAAATCGGTTTTACGCTCATCCGCCTGTTTAAGCCGACGGTTCGCTTCCTGCAAGGCCTCATTCATGGTCCGCAGCTCCGCCGTCGCCCGAACTATTTTCTCTTCCATCTGCGCCCGGCTTGCACGCACGCTGTCAGCCATGCGGGCGAAAACGCGCTCCAGGTCACCAATTTCATCGTGGCGCTTCGAAGCGGAAACCTGATAATCAACATCCCTTTCAAAACGCTGCATTTTCCGGCGCAGCCTTTTCAATGGTTTTATGGCCAGCAGGTGGTTAAGATAAAAGAGAGCTACGACGGCTATCAGAACCAGGAAAGCCCCAGCCCAAAAAAATGAATACTTGAGAGACACCAGCTTCCGTTCAACTTCGCAATTGGGAATAATAATGCTGATGCAGCCCCTGAGGTCACCAATTTCATAACCCTGATACTGGTGGCATGAAAGGCAGGCAGATTCCACATACATGGGGGCAATGAGGCGAAAAACCTGCCGGCCATCCAGTTCCTGCTGAACAGTATACTCTTTAACTGATTTCCGGCGGAAAAGATCAAGAGCCAGCCGCTCGGTACCATCAGGAACATTATCCATATTGATCAGCCGGGTACTGGTCAAACGAAAACGGTAAAGACCCATCTGACTGGCATATTCGGATAACTCCCTGGTCACCATGGCCGGATTGCGCAACAGGTATTCCTTATAGGTATCGCCAGCCCGGATAACCCCATCTTCAAGATAAGGATTCGCCTCCAGCCCGGCTCTCTTCTCCACGTAAACACCGCCCATATCCGCAAGCCAGCTGCGGGTCAACAGTACCTGCTGACAGAGGATGCGGGCCTGTTTATCCACCTGACTGATGATAAACACCTTTTCCACCTGATAAAAATGGAAAAAGATACCGAACATGCCGATAATCAACAATCCGGCAACCCCGCAGAAATACTTGAAGCTCAAGCGGTTAAAAAACTTTTTCAACTGCTGCAAAAGGTAGCAACCTCGCAAACAATAATTGCTCTCGAACAATAAAACATGAATCAATTTCCCGGGAAATTAGTAGCTAATTAGTTTCCATCCAGAAACTGATGTTTTCGGATGGGCTGTTAGCTGTCAGCCTTTAGCTCTCAGCTTAATATGTTGTTTTTTCAATATTTTACTGAAAGCTGACTGCTGATCGCTGAAAGCGTTCATCAGGAAATGAACGTTTCCGAATGAACACTAATTAAAGTACTACAAATACCTCTCTAAGGTCAAGAACCACCCGCAATAGCTTTTTTTACAAAAACTTTACACCCTTTTACCTCCTGTTTACATACCATTGTTCTATATTACATGTAAGGGGAAAGGTCATCCGGATAATCGTTGCCAGCTTTTCAACCCGGCTGAAACAAGAAAAACAAATAATCCGGCTGAAAAACAGTCATCACGAAAAATAAAGGAGGTGAACAGTTAATGGAAGAAGAAAAAAAAGAAAAAACCGGTGAAGATTTAAGTCGTCGCGACTTTCTGGCCAACACCGCCATGACCCTGGGGCTGGTTGGCAGTCTCGGTGCCGGAGCTGTTTACAGCGTCAAGTTCATGGTACCGGCCAAAAAAGAGGCCAAGTTCAGCGACGTGTTGATCGGCAACGTCAAGGACTTGCCGGCCAGCGCCGCCAAAGAATTCATTGACGGGCAGGGGAAAAAAGCGCTGCTGGTCAACAACGGCCAGGAGGTCAAGGCATTCTCAAAAATCTGCCCCCACCTGGGCTGTGAGGTGGAGTGGCACCCGGAGAAAAAGGAGTTTTACTGCCCCTGCCACGACGGGTATTTTGACGCCAATGGCAAGAACATCGCCGGACCGCCACCTCGCCCGCTGGACGAGTTCAAAGTGAAGGATAAAGACGGTAACATTTATGTCGCCCTGAAAGAGGTGTAATGATGGAAGAAGTCAAAAAAGAAACCGGATGGATAGATAAATCCCTGCCGGTGGACTGGGGAAAAGTCAAGGATGAGGCCATCGGCGAGATCCTGCCCCAGCACATGAAACTGTGGTGGTATTGCCTGGGCGGTGTCCCGGCCCTGATGTTCATGCTGTTGATCGGCACCGGCATGCTGCTGGCCTTCCACTACGTTCCCCATCCTGATAAAGCTTACGAAAGCGTCGCCCATATAACCAATGATATCCCTTATGGCTGGTGGCTGCGCTCCCTGCACCGCTGGGGAGCAGAAATCATGGTGGTTACCGTTTCGCTCCATGCCATCCGGGTATTTGCCACCGGTGCCTACCGGCACCCGCGGGAAGTCTGCTGGGTCAGCGGTGCCCTGCTGCTGCTGCTGACCTTCGGCCTCGGTTTCACCGGTTACTCCCTGGTCTATACCCAGCAGTCATACTGGGCCATGACCATCGGCACCAGCATTGCCGCCAAAACCCCGATTATCGGTTCTTTTATTTCCCGCTTCATGCTCGGTGGCGAAACCATCGGCCCCCATACCCTGAACCGTTTTTTCATCCTCCACGCGGCAATTCTGCCGGTGCTGCTTTTCCTGCTGATCATCTTCCACATCATCGTCATCCGTCTGCACGGAGTGGCGGAACATGTGGTCGGCATGCAGCGCGAAATCGTCCGGGGACTCTCCCGGGGCGACGAATAACAGAGAAAGGAGGTAATTGATCTTATGAGTACACCACAAACACCCAGAGAGCAGGAAGAATATAAATTTTTTCCTGACCATGTTTTAACCGAAATCAATATCGGCCTTTTTATCCTCTTTCTCTGCACCATCCTGGCCATTGTTCTGCCGGTGGAAATGACCGAAAAGGCCAATCCCCTGATCACGCCGGAACATATCAAACCGGAGTGGTACTTTTTCCCCATGTACAAGTGGATCAAAAT
>JAYEKE010000008.1 GCA_034660915.1 Pseudomonadota bacterium | reverse complement strand
GAAATTGGCCAATATCGGCATAGGTTTGATAATCAATTTTAATGTACTAAGGCTGAAGGAGGGGATTAAAAGGTATGTTCTTTAATTCTCTTCGTGCTCTTCGTGTGCTTCGTGGTCAAATGCTTTTACTGTTTATTCTGCTGGGGGTAGTTTTTGCGGTAACGAAGGTTGCAGCCTAACGAAGAAGATGGAGCTCTCAAAGGGCTATGCGGCGGTCGAGGCTGCGATACTGGATAGCCTCTGCCAGATGATTGGCCTGAATTTTTTCGCGGTTGTCCAGGTCGGCAATGGTCCGGGCTACTTTTAGAATCCGGCTGTAGGCCCGGGCGCTTAGTCCCAGCTTACTGATTGCCTGCTCCACCAGTTTTTTTCCCCGGTCGTCAAGGCGACAGAATTTTCTGATGTCTGCTTCTCCCATGGCCCCATTATGATAAATCGGTTGGCCGGTAAACCGCTGTTCCTGCAGCTGCCTGGTTGCCGTGACCCGCTCCCGGATGAAGGCGGATTGCTCACCACCGGTTTTCGTGGTCAGCAGTTCTTCGGCGGGCACCGCCGGAACTTCCACGTGCAGATCAATACGATCCAGCAATGGGCCGGAAATCCTGGCTCGGTATTTCTGAATCTGGGACATGGTACAGGTGCATTCATGCCGGTCATCACCATAATGGCCACAGGGGCAGGGATTCATGGCCGCGACCAGAATGAAGGCTGCCGGAAAGGACGCACTTCCCTTCGCCCTGGCAATAATGATGCACTGATCTTCCAGTGGCTGACGGAGCATTTCTATCACATTTTTGCGAAATTCCGGCAGTTCATCCAGAAACAGAACCCCGTGATGGGCCAGGGAAATCTCTCCCGGTCGTGGTGGGTTGCTTCCTCCAGCCAGGGCCGCGTCCGAGATGGTGTGGTGGGGATGGCGGAATGGACGTTCATGGATGATGCCGTCACCATCGGGTATGGTGCCGGCAACGCTGTGAATGATAGTGGTTTCTATGGCTTCGTCAAAACTCAAGGGTGGTAGAATGGTGCGCAAGCGCTTGGCCAGCATGGATTTGCCTGATCCCGGCGGGCCGATGAAAAGCAGGTTGTGGCCGCCGGCGGCCGCGATTTCCAGGGCCCGCTTGGCATGCTGTTGACCGCGTACTTCGGCAAAATCGATACTGTCAACCGCTTTGATCCGGGGTTGAATCGGCTGGTGCTCGCAGGGTGAAATAACCAGCTTTCCGGTTATCAGCTGCATGACTTCCTGGATGTTCTCGATACCGATTATTTCTATATTATCAATGACAGCCGCTTCAGCGGTATTTTTACGGGGCAGGATAATCCCCCGGTAACCATGTTTTTTAGCCATCAAGGCGATAGACAGGCAACCCCGCACCGGTTTGACTGAACCGTCCAGGGAAAGTTCGCCGATAAACAGGTAGTTTTGCAGCCAGGAAGTCGGATCCGGTTGATCGGTTGCCGCCGTCAGCCTGGTTGCCAGGATGCCGGTGGCAATGGGTAGATCAAGGGTCGTCCCTTCTTTCTTCAGGTCTGCCGGGGCCAGGTTGATAGTAATGCGGCGGTTGGGAAATTTGTAGCCGGCATTTTTTATTGCCGCCCGTATCCGGTCCCGGCTTTCGCGAATGGCATGGTCGGCAAGGCCGACAATGGTCATCCCCGGCAGGCCGGAGGAAACATCAACCTCAACTTCAATGTTTGCCGCTTCGATGCCCTGCAGCGAGGCACTCATGATGGAGGTATGCATAAAAATTACCGGGAGGGCTGTGCTTCCCGACAGGGCAGGGAGATGGTGAAGGTGGAACCATTATCATAGTCACTGGTCAGGGAAATGCTTCCTTCATGGGTTTCCACCAGGTTTTTGGCCAGTGATAAACCGATTCCAAGACCGCCGCCAAGAAAGGTAGATTCTGAACTATGGTGAGTATGGACATCCTGGATTTTATAGAATTTTTCAAAAATCTTTTTATGGTCAGCAGCGGCAATGCCAATGCCGGTATCAGTGATATTGATGAGTAACTTCGGCAACTCATTCTCCGTCGTTGATTGTCGACGGATGTTCACCTTAATTGATCCCCCATCCGGAGTGAATTTTACTGCATTCTGCAGCAGTTCAAACAGGGCCCGGCGAATCTTGTCTGCATCAACAAAAATTAACCCATCTTCACCCCTTCGTTTGTTAAAGCTTATCTCGAGCTGGCGATTGGCAGCTAAAAGATGAATGTCATGGATGACTTCATCAATAATATCATCCAGATTAACTTCCTGGAAATGCATGGGAATCATGCTTCCCTGCGATTGGGCCAGTTGGTGCATTTCGGTAATGGTTCCGGTCAGGTTGCCAATGGTTTTTTTCATCAGGGTCAGCTGGTCACTGATTTTGCATTCGGGACCGGCTTTTTGTTCAATAAAACCCAGCATAGCATTCAGGATGGTTACCGGGGTTTTAAGTTCGTGGCTGGTCAAAGCCAGAAACTTTTCTTTTATGCTCTTGACTTCATACATTTTAGCATAGGCTTCTTGCAGCAGGCGATTTTCCTCCTTGAGTTCCTGATTATCGATGCATCGTTCAATAACCACCTTCAATTCATCCAGCATGAATGGTTTCAGGACATAGTCGGCAGCCCCCATTTTCATCAGCTTGACCGCCGATTCAACGCTGCCATACCCGGTCATCACGATGATGCCCATATATGCTTTGTTCTGCATAACCCAGGAAACAACCTGTTCTCCATTTCCGTCAGGCATCATCAGATCGGTAATGACCACGTCATAATCCTGCTTTTCCATCATGGCAATACTTTCATTGCCGCAGGTTGCCAGGTCAATGCGATAACCGGCATCGCTGAAAAAATCCGCGGCCAGTTCCCGGATTTCAAGTTCATCATCGATAAGCAGCAGGCGATTGTTCATGAGTTGATCCCTGTTTTTTTATGCAACATGGCAACGTAATTATGATCCAATGTTCTTCTTAGTAATCGGAAAAAAAGGCGATGTCAAGCCGGGAACCAGGATAAAGAGGAAGGTGTCATTACAGTTTTGCAAATATTCGGTTAAAAACGAAAATAAAATAACTCTCACAGAGTCACAAAGACACGGGGAAAACCAAGTTTCTTTTATCCCTCTCTGTGGCTCTGTGTCTCCGTGAGAAAAAACAATCAGGCAACCATGACTACAAAAAAAGCCCGTTTTTTTTAAATATTACATCACAGTCAGTTATTTTTAAAGCTAGTCGAGTATTTACACAATTTTTTGGTAAACTCTGGAAATTTTCTGTCGAAAGGAAGAAGACCGCCAGCTAAAAGCGGGCAAAGCGCGCAATGAGGGGTTGAAAAGAGTGACGGAAGTTCGGGGGTAAATTAAAGGATTATAATGGGTTTTACTACCAGAAAAAGATTGGGAGATGTCCTGCTGGATGAAGGTCTGATTACCAATGTTCAGTTGCTGGAAGCACTGGAAAAGAGCCGGCGGGAGAATATCCGCCTGGGACAGGCCCTGATAAATCTTGGTTTTGCCACCGAAGAACAGATTATCAAGGCCATTGCCAAGCAGTTGAATATCTCGCACATGACCGCTGATTCCTTCCTGATTGATCCGGAAGTGGTTTCCGTCCTGCCGGAAATGCTGGCCCGGAAATACAAGGCCATTCCTTTGTTCAAGGTTGAAAACCAGCTGACCCTGGCCATGGTCGATCCCCTGAATATTATTGCCATGGATGAGATGGCCCAGGCATCTAAATCTCAGATTAATCCGGTGATTGCCGCCGAACAGGTGATTGTTGAGGCGATTGAAAAGTACTATCGCCGGGACAGTTCCCTGTCCCAGGTTTACGAAACCCTGAAACAGAAGGATGGTGAAACAGCCGGTGATATCCTCCAGGCTGATTCCCTCAGCGAGATTGCCAGGGATGACAATAAAATCAGTGATTTTATCAATGCCCTGCTGATCGAAGCGGTTAAACTCAAGGCCAGTGATATCCATCTGGAGCCGGAAAAGGAGTTTTTGCGTATCCGTTTCCGGGTTGATGGAATTATGAGTGAAAAGATGACTACGCCTCTGGCCCTGCATGCCAATGCGGTTTCCCGCCTGAAAATTATGGCTGATCTCAATATTGCCGAACGGCGCTTGCCCCAGGATGGCCGCTTCCAGCTTACCGTGGGCAATAAAGATATTGATGTGCGGATGTCGACCATCCCGACGGTGCGGGGAGAAAAGGTGGTCTTAAGACTTTTGGATCAGAGCGCTCTGGTGGTAGGTATGGAGCATCTGGGTTTTCTCGAGGAGCAGGAAACCATTTTCCGGGATAAAATCAAGAAACCATACGGGATGATTATCCTTACCGGCCCAACCGGAAGCGGTAAAACCACCACTCTCTATGCCGCCTTGAACAGCATTAATTCCTTGGATAAGAATATTGTCACTCTGGAAGACCCGGTTGAATATCAGCTGCCGGTTATTAACCAGATTCAGGTGAATGCCAAAATTGATCTGACCTTTGCCAGTGGCCTGCGTTCAATTTTGCGTCAGGATCCGGATATTATCATGGTCGGTGAAATTCGCGACCAGGAAACCGCTGAAATGGCCATCCAGTCGGCGCTTACCGGGCACCTGGTTTTTTCCACCTTGCATACCAATGATGCTCCGGGATGTGCTTCCCGGCTGCTGGATATGGGTATCCAGCCCTTTCTGGTAGCTTCCTCCCTGCTCCTGGTGATCGGTCAGCGCCTGGCCCGGCGTTTGTGTCCTCACTGCAAGGAAGTATTTACTCCGTCAACGGCTTTGCTGACGGATTTAGGCATCAACGGTCCAACACCGGATTTTTACCGGGGTGCCGGCTGCTCCATGTGCAACCAGACCGGTTATCGTGGCCGGCTGGCTTTCTTTGAGGTTATGTCTCCCAGCTTAACTATTAAGGAGATGATCGTCGGCCGGGCTCACGCGGAAGCCATCCGCCAGCAGGCCTGCGCTGAAGGATTTTTGCCCCTGCGGGAGGTAGGCTTGCGCCATGCCCTGGCCGGTGAAACCACCATCGAAGAAGTTCTAAGAGTTACTATGGAGATCAGTTGAAATTATGGCCGAAACTTTAACCCTTTTCAGCTATCGAGCCCAGGATGATGAAGGACGTGAACGCCATGGGGTCCGTAGTTCCTCATCACCCTCCGGGGTTCAGACCTGGCTGACCAAACAGGGCTTGCTGCCGATTATTATTGAAGAGGCATCGTTCTGGCAGCAAACCGCCGAAAAGTTCCAGCAACTGGGGGCCCGCTATCAGCGGGTTAAAACCGAGGAGATGATTATCTTTACCCGGCAGCTGGCTACCCTGACCAATGCCGGGATTCCCCTGCTGAGCTGTCTGAAAACCCTGGCGGAGGAAAGTGAAAATAAGGTGCTGGCCGCGGCATTATTCGATATCGCCGGTTTTGTGGAGATGGGGGGGCAACTTTCCGATGCTTTTGCCCGCCATCCCCGGTTGTTTGACGGCATGTTTATCAATATGCTGAGAGTGGGGGAGGTTTCCGGTAAACTGGATATTATTCTCCATCGGATGGCTGACCTGTTGGAGTACCAGCGGGAAACCAGCGAGCAGATTAAAATGGCCACCCGTTATCCGAAACTGGCCGGCTTGTCGATGGTTATTGCCATTGCCATCCTGATGACTTTCGTGGTTCCCCGGTTTATCAGCCTGTTTGCCCGCAGCAAAGCGGCGCTGCCCCTGCCCACCCGCATCCTGATCGGCATGAATACGGTCTTTCATGATTACTGGTATCTGGCCATCCTGGGAGTTGTTATCCTGGTGCTTGCCTATCGCTGGTTCTATAGCCGGCCTGAAGGGAGGATGACCATCGACGGGCTGAAACTGAAATTACCGATTTTCGGCAAGCTGTTCATGAAGATTAATTTCGGCCAGTTTTCGCGGATTTTTTCTCTGCTTTTGACCAGCGGCGTGCCCATGTTGACGGTTTTTGATATTGTCGTCGGGGTGGTGAACAACGCGGTCCTGCAGCGGGAGATAGCAAAGGTGAAAAACCAGGTGGAGAAAGGCAAGGATCTGTCCATGCCCATGCGGGCCAGCGGCATTTTTCCAACCCTGATGGTGCAGATGGTGGCTGCCGGAGAACAATCCGGATCTTTGGATGATATGATGGCCAAAGTAGCGGATTATTTTGACCAGGAAAGCCGCTACATGATCAAAAATATGACCAGCCTGATTGAACCATTGCTGCTCCTGGTGCTCGGCGGCTTTGTCCTCTTCCTGGCCCTGGCTATCTTCATGCCCTGGTGGAATATGATGAGTGTGTTTCAGT
>JAYEKE010000007.1 GCA_034660915.1 Pseudomonadota bacterium | reverse complement strand
TGCAGTCGCTGTTTGATCTGCGCCACCACCTCACCATATGGGTCCGGTTGAGACTTGCCCGTATTTTCCTGCCCAGCCTGAAGTTCGTCTGCTGTTTCCCGGGACATCAGTTTACTGCTGCTGCTGCTGAAAGAACGAAGTGAGGATATAAATGATTTTTTTCCGCTTTCAGGACTGTGCAGCAGGCGCAGGGATTCGAGCTTTTCCGGCTCGGTAATTCTGGTCAACATGGTCATCTGATCGCCGGAAAGACCAACCACCAGCACTTCGTCCGCCACATCCAGAAACATGATTTGCCGTTTCATCCCGATGGGTATGGTCTGAAGAATCCTGACCAGGCTGCCATCAGGAGCATTTCCAGTTTTCTGCAACATTTTTTTTACCGGCCGGTAACTGATCAATATCAGGGCAATCAACGCCGCCAGAGAGGCAAATATTCTTATTCCGGGATAGAGAAGTCCCGCACTTTCCGGAACAGCAATCTTTTCAACATTTCCAGGACTTTCTTTGCCTGCCAGCAGGGAATTAATCCTCTCCATTTTCGCTGAATTATCCGTCAGCTTCTCAGTTTCCCTTTTTGATTGATCCGGATAAATTTCCGGAGTGGCGCTCAGGGAAACTGCCCGGTATGGCTTCATAATTGAAATAATTATTCTTCGACCAGCGGTTTGAACTGCCAGATACTTTTTTAAAAGAATGCTTTCTTGACGTTTTTCAAACTGCCAGTAAAATTTATTATTACGATGTTTCAGACCATAGCCACTGACCCATTCATCATCAAAACGCTGATAAACCAGTGCCGGGAAATCCGGTTCGATATCAGGCAGAGACAAAATCACCTGGTTGGCTGATTCGATAAAATGCGGCTGAATTTCCGGAACCGGCTGACGGATAGGAATGGTAAAAATCATTTGCTGCGGCCCAGAGGTAAATATCAGGTCTTCATTTTGTACCGCCGCTTCAAGCCGGGGAGAAAACAGACAGCAAAACAGTAATACTGTCAAACAGACCATCCACGAGCAATATGATTCTCTCATCGTAATCTTGGAAAAAGTCTGCCAACAACTTATTGTCATCCATTACTCCCCAATGTTTAAGGGTTACAAATCTTCAGACGCAACATTTTTACTAAGCCGAGCGTCACTTTAACTTCTCAATCCTTTCAATAGGACTGATAATATCCGTTAGACGGATACCAAATTTTTCATTCACCACCACCACCTCACCACGAGCCACCAGTTTATTATTAACCAGGATATCCAGTGGCTCTCCGGCCAGTTTTTCCAGTTCAACAACTGAGCCCTGACCCAATTGCAGTAAATCATTGATAACCATTCTGGTCCGACCCAGCTCCACCGATAACTGCAAAGGAATGTCAAGAATAAAGTTGATATTATCCGGCAAATGCCGACGCTGCTCCTCATCCAGTGCTGGCAACAGACCATCCTTATTATTGTCGGAATCCATTGCCGGCTCTCCGGATTTTCCCGGCCGGGCTTCTTCCTTGATCATCTCCCGCTGTTCATCCAGATCCGACGCCACATCATCCCAGGAAATTTCATCTACCATGTCGGCAGCGGTCTTCTCAGCTGCACCTTCAGCTTCCTTGCCGTTATTCTCTTCCAGCTCCTGTTTCACTTGATCAAACAAGTCATCGGCCATTATCTGTCTCCATTAATTCCTCTGGTTTTTTTAGTAATTTTAACGGCTTTAGATCCCTTGGACAATCCGGCTGTCCCCCTGAATTTATCAATCTGCTCCAATTTCAAGCGCATGGGCTCGGTCGCATCCTGTTGCAAGGTCATAGTATCACCAACCTTCAGCTCCAGAAGTTGCCGGGGCGTCACCATCGTGGTCCCCAGAACAGCAGCCAGTTCCACGTCAACCATGAGCAAACGGTCAATTAACCGCTGCAGCCAGGTAACGTCAACCTCCAGCCGTTCACTTTGAAAACCGGCATATAATTTATTCCGCATTGGCTCTACCAGAGAATAGGGAATACAAACAGTAATTGCTCCCGAAAACTCTTCCATTTCCAAATTATAAGTTGAGAGTATAACCACATCACTTGGCGGCACTATGGTCACAAACTGGGGATTAATCTCTGAACGGACGAAACTGAATTCCAAATCATGAATGGGATTCCAGGCTTCTTCCATACAAACCAGCGCCGCCTCTACCACCTTTTTGATAATACGTTCTTCAATAGAGGTAAAATCCCGGCCTTCAATTTTGACCGTATCCCGACCGCTGCCGCCAAAAAACATGTCAATGAGCGAAAACACCAGTTTACTTTCCACCACCATCAGGGCCATACCCCGCAAAGGCTCCATTTTAAAAAGATGGATACTGGCCGGAACCGGAATCGTTTTCAGAAATTCCCCGAATTTCATCATATCGGTCACCAGCGGAGTGACATCAATGACCCGATGGAGCATCGCTGAAAGGGAGGCCCGAAAATTCCTTGAGAACCGCTGATTAATAATTTCCAGGGTGGGCATTTTACCCCGGATAATCCGTTCCTGGCTGGTGAGATCGTATTGATGGACATCCTCATCGGTAACCGAAATATCGGTTTCCGTTTCAATCTCGCCTTCATTAACCCCCTGTAACAGGGAATCTATTTCATCTTGAGTCAGTACCTGGCTCATGTTTCCTGTCTCGGATGCTATTGCACCACAAATTCTTCCAGATAGATTTTGGTTATTTTACCGGTAATAAGAAACGTGTTTACCCGCTTGATGATTTCTTCCCGCAGCAGGAATTTCCCTTCCATTGAATTTACCTCATCTGAGGTTTTGGAACTCAGGAGGGTAAGGATGACATCACGGATCTGCGGTTGCCTTTTTTCTACTTCTTCCAAAAGCTCATCACTGCTCAATTCCAGTTTCATACTCACTTTCAGATAACGGCGTCCCTTGCCATCGGCCAGGTTCACCACAAATGGTTTCAGGGAAAATACCGGCAGAATTTCAGGTTTTTTATTCTTTTCCGCTTCTATCTTAGCCAGCTCTTCCGCTGAAGGTGGCTTAGGCGCCAGGAAAAAATAATAGACGCCAAAACCACCACCACCCAGAAGCAAGAGGACAAACACCAAAATAATGATTAATAATTTCTTTGATTTCTTTTTCCCCTCTTCCGGGACTTCAGGATTTTCACCATCAACTTCATTTTTTGCCATCATCTGACTCCTTTAATAATATCCTGAATTAAGCTATCAGCTTTTAGCACTTAGCTATTAGCTCAATGATTACAAGATGTTTAATGTTATACATGTCCACCCGATGGGTGTTGTTACTAATTAACGTAAGGTCCTGATTATTAAAGGCTAATTGCTAATCGCTAATCGCTCATTTCAGGAATATATCAAACCTGCCGTTATCATTTTACAATATGATCCGACTGTTGTTTTTTCAAGCTGGAATGCCAGCCGGCCAAACGCATAACAACCCGGCGATTACTTGCTCGATGTTCCGGAGTATCATTATCCACCTGGGGCCGGTCAGGACCAAAAGCGCTCAGTGCCAGTCGGGATTGTGCCACTCCCCGCCCCTGCAATTCTCTGGCTATCACATCACCACGTACCGAAGCCAGAATCCAATTATCGGGAAATTTTGCCGTATGCAGGGGGAAATTATCCGTATACACCTCAATGAATAATTTTCCCGGCTGTTTCGCCACAAATCCAGCCAAATCAGCAATCAGGATTTTTCCCGCCGGTTTCATGGTAGCGTCCAAAGTCCCGAAAAGAAAATCACTGACAATGGTAAGATTCAGATCATCATTAATCACCGAAGCAGCCAAACAGGCGCCGGCGGAACCGGCTTCCAGATCATCCAGTAATTTAGACAGCGACGGAGACAATTTACGCAGGGCGGCTAAATCAGCTATTGAACGAGACTTTGCCACCGGACGGACAATCAGCCTCTCTTTTTTCTCCAGCGACTGGACACTGCCCCCCATGTTCAGAACCCCAAGCGAATAAGGAAAGGCGCCAAACATCTTTTTAAAAACTTTTTTATCCATGGAAGACATGGAAATCAAAAGCACAAAGAAAGTCAATAAAAGAATCAGCAGATCGGAGAGCGTCACCATCCAACCATTATGTTTTATCAGCCTTTGAGTTCTTGTTTTCCGCATCCGTTTCATTCTTTCATCCCGTCAAAAGGCTGGATAATAATAGCGGCAGCCAACCGGAAAATTATTTACCGGAAAGAGGTACATTAAAATCCCTGAAACGATAATATCGTTCACTTTCCATCTCCTGGCTGGAAGGAATTATTCCACCCCGGATCTCAATCTCCACCCGCCGACCGGAGGCAGACCCGGAGGTATCACCAGTCACTTGGGCAGTTCGAGCATAACCGGCAACCTTTATGGCTGCAGAATTGACCCCTCCATGCTGTACCAGATGGCGAAAAACCGAAGTTGCCCTGAGGGCCGCCAGAGATAAATTTGAAGGTATCGGATTCCCGGGTTTTATGGGGACAGCATCACTATAACCCTTAACCGTCAATTGCACATTTTCAAGCGGCCGCAGGATATCAGCTATACGCAGCAATACCTGTTTCCCGGCCGCCGATATCTGAAAGGAGCCAGAAGAAAAAAGGAGTTTATTCTGCAGATCAACGGCCACACCATCTTTCAGCTGCCTGACCTTAACATCATCAACTATCCCCCGCCGCATCAGAAAGTCATGCAAGGCTTCATCCATGCTTTCAGCGTTATCCTGCAGCAGTGACGGCGGCTGCAAAAGACGGCTTCGCTGGTCTTTAGAAACGTTAAATCCGCCCGGCATCATGCCAAAACTGCCCAGCAGGGAATCAAGGGCTACGAGACGTCGCTGATTATCAACAACCGCAAAAGAATACAGCAGGATAAAAAAAGCCAGGAGAATCATGCTCAAAGCCGCCAGCAGCACGACAAAGTTATTATCTTCACCCTGTTGCAACATGCCCCGGTATTTCAATTTACGATTTTTCATCCCTGAAACCATCTATTCCTCCCGTCTCAGGCGCTGGGGAAGAAAAGCCTCCAACTTATGCTGCATGATCCTTGGATTCTCTCCGCGGGCAATGGACAGTATTCCTTCAAGAATCAGTCCTTTGGCAAAAAATTCCTGCTGACTTTTCCGCCTTAGTTTACCTGCCAGGGGTAAAAAGATGAAATTGGCCAGAATAGCACCATAGAAAGTCGTCAGCAGAGCTATGGCCATTGCCGGTCCGATTTTGCTCGGATCATCCATGGACTGCAACATCTGCACCAGACCAATCAAGGTACCAATAAGTCCCATGGCTGGAGCCAGATTTCCCATACTGGTTAAAACATCAGCCCCCAGTTGGTGTCGCTCACGGGTATAATCCACATCAATAGTCATAATTTCTTCAATGGAAGCAGAGTCCAATCCATCCACCAGCAAACTCAATCCCTTGCGCATGAACGGATCATCAGCGTTCATACTGCCTTCCTCTAAGGCAAGAATTCCGCTTTTACGCGATTTCCGTGAGAAATCAACCAATTCATCAATGGTATCCCAAACCGAAAATGTTTTCTCGAAAAAAGCATTCTTCACCACTCTAAAGATGCCGACGACCTCCAGCAGGGGATAATTAATAAATGTCCCCCCCAGGGTGCCACCCAGTACAATCAGCGATGAAGGATAATTCCAGAAAACGCTAAATCCACTGCCGGTTGCAATGGCCAGAAAAACCAGAGAAAAAGCGGAAACTATGCCAAGGATCGTTGAAAAATCCATGTTCTCTTCCTTTCTTAACTTACAGATGCAAAACACATACCCAAATTAATATTCTCCCAACCCTTTATTTATCGCTGATTTGTAATATTTCTTGAGCAGAAGAAAGTCAAATTTGACCCGGATTAAGGTCAGTTTTTTGACGATAAGGGAAAAACAACAAAAAAGGGAGGGCTATTGGCTGTCTTGAGAAATGAGAATTTTGGTCAGAATGCAAGGCTGGCGTAATCGTATAATTTCAACTATCTACGATCCGCGGAGGCTTTCGTAAATATTTTTGCGGAATATCAGGTGAGAATGATGGCTAATCAGGCAAAAAAACCATTTTTTGAAGCCCAAATTAAGCAACTAGTACCTTGCTACTGAAAATCTGCCAAAAAAAACAAGAAATTGTTAAGTGCTTCACGGGTTCTTTGCCGTTAGGCAAAGGTCCCGATGAAGAAACTTATGCAAGGCTCGGGAACACATTCAGGATGTTCGGGCTTGGCTCATAGCGGTAGTGGCCGCCAAACGAATCACACGATGTGATTCGCGGCGGACGCCTCGGAAGCCGGCCATGGACGGCCGGCGAGAATGAGCGAG
>JAYEKE010000006.1 GCA_034660915.1 Pseudomonadota bacterium | reverse complement strand
CGGAACGGGAGCCGGTGGCCAGGAAAAAAATGGCGGCTTTTTTTGATTCTGAGGCCAGTCCTACCAGTCCTAAGGATCTTGCTGATGAAAGTCTGAATGCCGCTGGAAAATCATTGTTGCCCGAAACGGAGAAACATTTGAAACGGGTGGCGGTTAAGGTTCAGGTTTACAAACTACCTCCTGAGCCGGTGACTGAGAAACAAGCTTATAACGGTGGAGGAACGAAGGCAGAAATTTCCAAAGCGGTTGAAACATCCCCTGAAGCAGTGGGGAAACAAGATATAGAGCAAGATGATAAAAACGAAAACAATTTGGTGAAAGGTGGTAAGGTTATGAGTGAACAAGAACAGGTGGTTCAACAAACTGAGTCCGGTGGTTCCAATCTGGTGGGATTTGTAGCTTTGTTTGCGGCGATTGCGGCGCTGGTCTTGGTGTGGTTTTATGCCTCAACTTCAACCGGTTCTCCATCGGTATTGAATGGATTGCAGAAAAGCCAAGTCGATCTGGCGCAGAAGATTGATGTTTTGGAAGCCAAGGTTGATGCCTTCGAAGCCAAGATGGAGGCGGCTGAGAAGGAAAAACTGGCAAAATCAGTCAATTCTTCCATGGAAGCCCTTGATGAACTGGCTGCTACTGCTGATCCGAAAACCGCGGCAATGCTGAAGAAAATGAAGGCTGAGATGGAGCAAATGGTTACTGAAGTCAAGTAGCGATATCCATTTAGTCCATTGTCTGTTAAAAAAGGGTGATCTTCTGATCACCCTTTTTTTGTGATGGCTGCACCCTGCGGCCAATACCGCTATGAGCCAAGCCCGAACATCCTGCTGATATGTCCCTGGCAATGTAACTTAAGAAAGTTGAGATGGTGACTAATGTAATTTTTGGTAGGCATCCGTAATGCGCTGATGGATGTCCATGAACCGGCCGGGAATGAAATGGTGTGTTCCCAAAGATTTCAGCGGGGCTAATTCCATCAGCGAACTACTTAAAAAACCACCCTGGAATTGTGAAATATCAGCCGGAATCAGACGATCTTCCCTGCAGTCAATGCCGACTTGTCGGCAGCAGTCAATAATTGCCCCGCGGGTAATGCCCGGTAACAGTCCTGCTTCAACCGGTGGGGTGACAATGAAATTATCGCCGACCAGAAACAGGTTGGAAAAAGTTCCTTCGCACAATTCTCCATTCTGATTGAGAAAAATTCCTTCATCAGCACCTTGCTGGTTCGCCATTTTTCGCCCATAGATATTTTCCAGGTAATTCATGCTTTTAATCTGTAATAATGGATTTGCCGCATCCCTTTTCCAGGGTAGAATGATGGCCTGCATCCCCTGCTGCCGGTTCTTGATTGCCTCCATATCAAGGGCTGTTGCCTGGACAACGCAGGTGGGGTTGCTTGGCTCTTGTCCCCGACTGATCATGATTCTGGAGATGCCCGGGGTGTTTTGCAGGTGATTGCGTGATCCCAGGTGGGAAATAATATCCGGCAGTTTTTCAATTATCTCCGGTTTGGTAATGTTCAGCAGTTTCAGTCCCTGTTCAAGGCGTTGTTGATGGAGGTCAAGCATGAAAGGGATCCCCTGGTATAAACGGATGGTTTCAAAAATACCATCCCCGTACATGAAGCCGGGATCAAAGGGGGAGATTGCCGCCTGGGTTGCGGTCATATAGCGATTATTAAGAAAGATGACCGGGTCCTTCATTCTTTGTTCGTTTTCCCCAGAGTCTTCAGAAAGGATTCGGCCTTGGTGATGGTTTCCTCATATTCCAGATGAGGATCAGAATCGGCAACAATTCCACCACCTACCTGGAAGTACAGAGTATTTTGATGATGAACAGCCGTTCGGATGGCAATATTTAAATCAATGTCACCGGAAAAATCAAGGTAACCGATTGAGCCGGTATAAACACCGCGGCAGCTGGGTTCCAGCTCATCAATGATTTCCATGGAACGAAGTTTCGGTGCCCCGGTAATGGATCCTCCGGGAAAAGAATTGACAATACAATCCACGGTGCTATGTGTCGGCTCAATCCGGGCGGCTACTGTCGAGACCAGGTGATGGACATTGGCATAAGATTCGACAATTTCCATTTCAGGAACATGCACGGTTCCGTACTGGGCAATCCGCCCCAGGTCATTTCGCTCCAGATCAACGATCATAATATGTTCAGCCTGGTCTTTGCCGCTGTTGATCAGCTCCTGCCGTAATTGCTCATCAATTTCGGGGCTTCCCCCCCGGGGTCTGGTACCTTTAATCGGTCGGGTTTCAATATAGTCATCCTTAATGAGCAGATAGCGCTCCGGTGAATTACTCATGATGATATGATTATCGGTAACCAAATAAGCGCCAAAAGGTGCCGGGCTCAAAGTTCTGAATTTACGGTAAAAATCCCGGGGGTTGCCGGTAAACTCAATGGCAAATCGTTGGGAAAGGTTGACTTGGTAAATGTCACCGGCAGCGATATATTCAAGGATCCGTTTGACTGCCTCAATGTAGTGATCATAGCTGAAATTTGAACTTTTTTGATTAAAAAAAACGGGGACAGACCCCGTTTTTTCGGGATAGCGTAAAACACAGGTCTGCCCTTTCCCACCGAAAAAATGGGGTCTGTCCCCGTTTTTTTCATTTTCAATGAGCTTCTCCAGCCAATTGAGTCGCGTGACAGCTCGCTTTTTCCTGGTATTTTTATCATCAAAAGGTAATCCTGTAGAGATGATAAACAATTTTTGTTTCAGGTGGTCGATGGCTAGCAGTGCGTCATAAAAAGAGAGAAAAGCGTCCGGCATCTGCAGATCGTTGATCGTCGTCTGGGGGAATTTTTCAATGAGATGGCCCAGTTCATAACCAAAATAACCAACCGCTCCGGCCTCAAAAGGCAACTCAGTCGTTTTGGAACGCTGCCAGTGGGACATGAGATTATCCAGTAAGGGAAAAAGTGCTTGATTGCTGATTTCTCTGGTGCCACGCAGGCAATCGACAACAGTTGTTTGTGATCCTTGAGTGATGATCTGGTAAAAAGGATCCGCTCCCATAAATGAAAAACGTCCCAGCTTATGGTGATCCATGCCGGAATCAAGCCAGAAAGGATAGGGGGCATTGTTCAGCCGGGAAAAAATTTTATCAGGATCAGTTTTCAGGGATAATTCTTTTATATACATCTGTCCAGGATGAGGTATGGGGTTTGCGCTTCACGGTATACGGTTTACGGCAAAAGGTTGGAGACTGTCAAGGAAAACCGGAGGGTGATTTCAGTGGCCATTGCTGCATATAAATTTTACAGCCCGCTGCCATAACCGTCAGCAGAAGAATAAGAAGATAAGGGTGGCGGGCATATATCGTTGGGCTGATAGTCGGATAAATAATGGCTTCCAGCTGCCCACGTTTGCCCAGCGGCAGTTGTTTGATGATCTGTCCATCCGGGCTGATGATGGCGGAAATACCGGTGTTGGCACAGCGCAGCAGGTAGCAGCGGTTTTCCATCGCCCGCATCCGGACATTGAGTAAATGCTGTCGTGGTCCTGAACTGATACCAAACCAGGCATCGTTGGTGATATTGACCAGAAATCCGGAATCTTTCGCCATGGACCCGGCGACAAATTCCGGAAAAATGCCTTCAAAACAGATGGACGGGACCAAAGAAAAATTGTCCAGGTCCATAGGTTTTTGCGGGCGGCCGGCGGTAAAATCCGCTCCTGGAACCATTTTGCCGAGAAAAGGAAAATAGTCTGCCAGGGGGGTGAATTCACCAAAAGGCACCAGCTTTATTTTGTCATAGCCGGCAATCAATTTGCCGCCGGGAGAAAATAACAGCGCGCTGTTGAAGTAATGATGTTTCCCCGCACTGTCTGTATCATATTGCGGGCTGCCGGCCAGCAGATAAAAGTTACCCTGACGGGTTAAGGTTGAAATCCGCTGCCGGAATAATGGGGCATCCTGGAAAAAATCGGGTAGTGAGGCTTCCGGCCAGATTACCAGATGTGGTATTTCTGAAGTTGAAGTTGCGGCGCTTTCCAGGCTCATCTCTTCCAGGAGGGTAAAATTTCGTTGACGATAGGCGGGATTCCATTTTTCTTCCTGGGGAATATTTGGCTGGATGATGGAAACCTTAAGCGGCAGAGACTTGTCAAGGCTGGCAATTCCGGTATGACTTGCCGCCAGCAGGAGAAAATACAGAATGGGAACTGCCAGCAAAGTTGCTATCCGCCGGATCATAAAATGATTGTTATCCTGATTGAAAATCAGGGAATAAAGCGCCAGATTGGTAGTGATAATAACAAAAGAAAGACTGTAAACACCTACATAGGGAAGGAGAAGGGTGAAAGGGGAGCCGGGAGAAAGCGCAGTTCCCAGGTTATGCCAGGGAAAGCCGACAAACAGGTTGCCCCGCAGCCATTCCAGCAGGGTCCAGCAGGAAGCCAGGAAGAGGATGGAAACCCATGAGACAGGAGGGTTCTTGGCCAGTAAAAAGCTGAAAAAACCGAAATAGAGTCCCAGGTAAATGGCCAGTAAAGCCATTATCACTAAGGCAATGGGGATTGGCAGGGCGGAAAAATTACGGATGGAATTGGTAATCCAGAATAAGTTGAGGTAGTAAAAGGCGAAACCGGCGATGATTCCCTGGATAAAGGCCCGCCCGGGAAGTTGAGTCCGTACCGACCAGCACAGGGGGATGAAGGCAAACCAGATGCAGGGCCAGAATCTTGAGGATGAAAATGCCAGGTGCAGTAACAATGCGGTGCAGAGGGGGCCAGGGAGGATGAAAAATAAACGGGGGGACATGACCCGATTTATCTTTATCAAATCGGGATCGTGTCCCCCGAACGGTTTAACGGTTTTCCGGCGGGGAGACTGATTCATCGGCAGGTTTCGGCAGGGAGCTGATTCTGACTTTTTTTACCCGCCGTTCATCCGCATCGGTTACTTTGATGCTGATATTTTTATAGGTGATTATTTCTCCGACGGCGGGTATTTTACTGAAAAGGTAGATGACCAAGCCGCCAATGCTTTCAAATTTGCCCCGATTGTCCACTTCAATATTGAACAGGTCTTCCAACTCTTCGATTTCGGTTTTTCCGGCAACCAGATAGGATCCATCCTCCTGGGGGAGAATATTTTTTACTTCGTCGGCTTTCTGGTCAGCATCTTCCTCGTAAATTTCACCAATAATTTCCTCCACCAGATCGCTTAAGGTGACCAGGCCGGAAGTGCCGCCATATTCGTCCACGGCAACGGCAATATGGATGCCTTTTTTTCGCATTTCATGGAGCAATTCCTGTATCTTCTTGGTTTCCGGAATAAAATACACCGGTCGAATGATTTGCCGGGCAGTTATTTTGTCTAAATCTTCCTGGAGATATTTCAGCATGTCTTTAGCGTAAAGTATGCCGATAATATTATCAAGATTATCTTCAAAGACCGGGTAGCGGGAAAAACCCCGTTCGTTTATTGTCGGGATGATTTCCTGCAGGGAAGAATCAGCGTTGATGGCAATGAAGTCAGTTCGGGGGATCATGACCTCCTGAACCCGGATGTCTTTCAACTCGATAATGCTGCTCAGCATTTCGTGGGTGTCATCGGCAATGACTCCGGCTTCCCCGCTGGTATTAATGATTTCCTGGAGGGCCTCTTCTGTTAGTGGTTGGCTGTTGTCTTTTTTAAGCAGTCTTTTTAGCCGGTGCAGGAGTCCTGTGTCGTTATCCATGGGATTCTACCGCTCATTATGGATGGAATATGGGTGCAGCGATGGATGTATCTTAAGAGTCAACTTTCTGAGTTATGAAAAAAGAGCTTGAAAAAATTTGTTTTAAGGATATTCCGGCATGGCTCTCGCTCATTCTCGCTACACATCGTGTGCAGCTCCGAGGTGCCCGCCGCGAATCACCGTCGTGGTGATTCGTTCGGCGGTCAATGCCGCCTGCCTGTCGGCAGACAGGCTATGAGCCAAGCCCGAATATCCTGATAATGTCTCCTGGCAACACAAGTCAGAAAGATGAGTTAAGATTAATCTGATTTTTGGTAGGGGAAATATAGCAAAAGCATTATCTAAATACAAGTGGGGATTGTCTTTGTATCGGCTAAGTTAGCGCTTGTCAAAGGGGAACGAATTGGGGTAGAAATGAGGAGAGATGATTTGATCAATATTATACCTAAACTGAGCGATTAGCCTTTAGCGGTTAGCTATTAGTTTAATAATTACAGGATGTTTTGCTATTACAAACGTAAACATTCGACTGCGTTTTCAGAAAAGATAAAAATACTCTCACAGAGGCACAAAGTCACAGAGAACCCGAGTCATTTGCCCTCTGTGACTCCGTGTCTCTGTGAGAAATAATAAAAATTTGTCAATCTATAGACAAAGTC
>JAYEKE010000005.1 GCA_034660915.1 Pseudomonadota bacterium | reverse complement strand
ATAAAGGGAAGAATTCGAAGAAGATCAGGAAGAAGAATTTTTAAATTTTTTCAGGAAGAAAATAAATAGGCAGTTGTCACATTTTCACACCGCTATGAATAATACTGTTTCAGACCGTCGGTGACAGTTTAGACATTCCATTGCTTTTTCGCCTGAGCAAAACCAACCCATTCTCCATTACGGCCAAGACCGCGGCAAGCCATTTCTTTACACGCCAATTCCTGGGCATTAACAGCTCCGGAGGCAAGTTTCAGCAACAACTCAGTATATACGCTATTAAAGACATATTCCGGGTTGAGCTCATCAGATTCGTAAATTTTATTTTCTTCCATTTTTCCCTCCTTGAAAGCTGTTAAACAACGATATCTATTGCTTTGTTGTTTAGCTCTCCCGGAGCGATAAATCAAGTCATTTCAACCATAAATACTTGTTTTCATTCATTATTAATAAACATTTTACAAAAGATTATCGCAACCAGAATTCAGGATCGATGGTAATCGATTCCAGGTAGCTTTCCAGGGAAACAAAAGATCTGACACTTGATAATTGTGCATATAACCCATAAACTTACATGGGTTATGATAATAATCATCAAGTAGAGCCCAACTTTTAGCTTGACATTAAAACCTGTAACCCATAACATATTTATGTTAAACATGTTTTTTTGTCAAGGATGTCCACTATGAAACACGAAGAATTCTTTCGTAAACATCCGGTGTTTACCGGAGAAGAAATGGCCGACTACCTTTCGTCCTGCGGAGAAGTTGGTACTAGGACCAGGGAGGCTTTGCTAGCATACCACAAGAGAACAAGACACATTGTTTCCGTGCGGCGTGGGCTGTATGCCGTTGTACCACCTGGTACCAATCCTGCTTTATATTCATTCGACCCATTTCTCGTGGCTGCAAAACTGATCAAAGATGCTGTTTTATCGCACCACACGGCCCTGGAGTTTCACGGCCACGCTTATTCTGTCCATGAACAGTTCATCTATACAGCTTCCCGTCCGTTGAGCCCACTTACATTCCACGCCCATGTCTTTCGCGGAGTAAAATCACCAGAATCACTTCGTCGTGCGAACCAGGAACACTTTGGAGTCGTCACCATGGACCGATCCGGCATGGAAGTCCGGGTCACCAGCTTGGAACGGACTATGGTTGACGTCTTGAATCGTCCGGATCTTTCCGGCGGTTGGGAAGAAATCTGGCGGTCCCTGGAATCGGTGGAGTTCTTCGACCTTGACAAGGTGGTTGAATACGCTCTCCTGCTCGGAAATGCGACTACGGCCGCCAAAGTCGGCTTCTTTCTGGAACAGCACCATGAACCTTTAATGGTCGAGGAAAAATATCTTAAATCACTCCGCGGTCTCCGTCCGCGGCAGCCGCATTACCTGGATCGGGATAGGAGGAAATCCGGCCGCCTTGTTTCGGGATGGAACCTCGTGGTTCCCCGAGAGGTGTTTGAACGGACGTGGGCGGAGGTATTATGAGACTCTCAGCCGAGAAACTTGCCGCCGAAGCGGAATCTACCGGCTTCAGACCGGAGGTGCTCGAAAAAGTCGCACACCTGCTGGGATTGCTCGATACCCTGCAGAGCCACCCCTTTTTGAGAGGGAAGCTGGTTCTCAAGGGTGGAACCGCTTTGAATCTCTTTGTCTTCGATATCCCGAGGCTATCGATGGACATCGACCTGAATTACGTGGGAGCCGAGAGCCGGGATGCAATGCTTGAAGAGCGTCCCAAGATCGAACAGGCGGTCCAGGCGGTTTTCAAACGGGAAGGTTATACGGTCAAACGGATGCCGGAACAACATGCAGGAGGAAAGTGGTCGCTCCGCTACCAAAGTGCCTTTGGGCAGAGCGGCAGACTCGAAGTGGACATCAATTTCATGTATCGCGTTCCCTTGTGGCCAATCATAACCATGGACTCCCACCCGCTGGGAACCTGGCAGGCCACTGATATACCGGTAATCGATACTCATGAACTCGCGGCAGGGAAACTCGCAGCTTTATTATCACGACGTAAAGCGAGAGACCTGTTCGACAGTAACCAAATCCTCTGCATGGACTCCCTCAACCTTGAACGGCTCCGGATCGCTTTCGTCGTTTACGGCGCGATGAACCGAAAGGATTGGCGCACGGTTTCGATTGGAGATGTGGATTTTGACGCTGCGGAATTGGCCAGCCAACTTATTCCTACGCTCCGCCTCGGTGCGATACAGGGGACCAAGAACGCCGGGAATTATGGAAAAACACTCGTGACGGAATGCCGGCAGGCATTATCCGCAGTATTGCCTTTCAATGATGCTGAGCGAAAATTCCTGGATTTGCTGCTTGATAAGGGCGAAATCGATTCGACAATTCTAACTGCCGATGAAACCCTCCAAAAAAATATCCAGCAGCAACCACTCCTCGAATGGAAAGCACTCAACGTTCGGCAATACAAAGGGTTGCCATAACGGGAATCCTGCCGATTTGGAGGTCGACATGAACAAACATATTGGCAGCAACTTTGATGATTTTTTGGAAGAAGAAGGTACTTTGGCTGAAACTGAAGCCATTGCCATAAAGCGTGTTGTGGCATATCAAATCACCCAGTTTATGGAAAAGAAGCGTTTGTCTAAAACTGCCATGGCCCGCCAGATGGATACAAGCCGTTCAGCACTGGACAGGTTGCTTGATCCTGCAAACACCGCAGTCACTCTCCACACGCTGGAGCGGGCTGCTCAGGCAATAGGAAAACGTCTGCGCATAGAATTTGCTTAACATTTTCAATCTGCATAATTTTTACCTTCCGCCAAACACTTGAATTTCATCCGCCAGACTTTTGCCGTATCCACATGGAGCTGACACAGATCAGCAATTTCTGAAACTTTAAGGCCAAGTGAAAAACACCAGGCCATCAGGAAAACCTGGCGGAAATTGATGTTGATGCCGTTGACCATGGTGCCGGCTGCGGCAGTAAAGTAACGGCGGCAATTTTTACAGCAGACCCGGCGAAGGTTCCACCAGCTATTCAGAACCCGCTCGCCGACTATCGGAGCACCACACCGAGGGCAGAAAGGGCCGGCAGGATGAAGCTTTTGCAATATCCACCGGCGGCACTTTTCTTCATCCAGAAATTCAGGCGACATCACCCCGGCCACATCGGCAATGGTAAACACCGAAACCGGACCTTGACGATGGTCAACATGGTCATTTGTCTTTTTCACACTGGAGCTGTCAGTCATAGCAAGCATTGGAACTTATCCCCCTGTTTAAAAAAATCAAAGGCTTGAAAAAATTTTGACGTAACCAAATCCCGGGAGCTCCGCCCCCCGCATGGAAGGTCCCCTGGAAGGACCCGTTGCCTTTCTCAGCCCGTCCAGGTGATGAGAAGACCGGCCTGGATAATACGTGATGCCTTTCAGATTGCTTTTGGATATCCTCGTTCCATTTTCGGGCTGAAAAGTAATGCTGAACATGGTTTATCCCTCTGGTACCAACCTGGTCCGGGTTGGTCCGGGTCAGACTGGTACCACGATTTCTAAAGATTTCAATTAGTTAAGGTGGGTGGTCCAGGTGGTCCACCCTTTTTTAATTTAATAGAACAATTGTCAGGGGTTATTCACGCGCGCGCGTATGCGTGTACGCATATGCAATAAGTTGAAAACACCTGGACCACCTGGACCACCTGGACCACCCTACTTAAATAGCTGAAATTACTGGAATCAGTGGTACCAGTTCCACCTGGACCACAATGGTACCACCTGGACCACCCTGAGTATTTTTGTGGCTGCTTTTTCATGGGGAAACGGGGAGATATTTTCCTGGAATTCATTGTTACACTTCTTCACAAGCCCATGGAATTACAGGCTTTCCTATTTCATTCGCATAGTCAATCTCACACTGCATACCAAGAGAAATACCGTTGCCAGTGTAAACCCAGACTTCATGACAAACTCGTAAAAAAGTGAGCCCTGTTCTAATTCCAATTTCACGTTTTACATCGATGCTGTCATCCAAAAAACGTGGATAAAGAAGATGAGGTGCAAACGGTGCATGACCAATTTTTATGACTTGGTGACATAAAGTTTCCGCTACCAGCTCATTCAACTGGATATCTCCGGCATAGGGACTGCAGACAAAGATACGCTTCATTGACTACCCTTCTTTAATCCGGATGCCCTTGACAGCCCGCATCCGCTTGGTACCGACCCGAGGTCGGTATTCCTGTAAATTGATGACCGCCACCTGGAGCTCCCGGAAGAAGTTTTCCCGGCTGTTGGGTGAATACCCGCTCTCCCGGCAGTATTCCCGGTAGCCGCTATAAAGATCGTCTTTGTTGATGTCATACTCAGATCCTAAGTCACATTTATCCTCCACAAAGCAGAGAACGGGATTATTGAGCCTGCGGTATTCCATCAGCAGATCGGAGGTCTCCTCGCATTCGGTAAAGCCCCCCTGCTCTCTTAGTCTTTGCAATCCTGCCAGAGCCCAGAGGAAGATTTCCGAAAGTTCGTCCTGAAGGATTTCAAGCAGCCCAATGTCGGCGTCAGACCCCAGGAACTGCTTTTTGAACCTGATAGGAAGCATGCGCCGGAAAAAGCCGTCGCTGTTGTCCAGAACCCGGGGAAGCTTGTTAGCAGCAAAGGCCAGCTTGCAGTAGGGAGAAAACTCGAACGGGTTCTGGTGTTTGAAAGCTGCTGAAATGGGATCCCCGGTAATAATTGCCTTGAAGATGGGACTTTCCAAAGCCCGGCTGCCCACTTCAGTGGAAATGTTCAAAAGCTTGTTGTAGAGGTAGGATCGATAAAACTGATCCTCCAGGTCCTGGAAAGATACGGCAGCACAATTCTGGGGGCCTACCAACTCCCTTAGCATTTTCAAAAAGGTCGACTTGCCATCTGAGCCGGGGCCGACAAGCAAAAGACATTTGCCATAACGGGTATCCCGGGTCAGGCAGTAGCCGGCAAACTCCTGCAGCTGCATGATGGCTCTTTCCGTCTGCACCGACTCTTCCAAATACTGCAGCCATCGTTCACACAGGCTGGTGGATTCAGAGTCGAATTTCACCCCCAGCATGACAGTAGAGAAATAATCCTGACTGTGAGGTTTTAGCTCATAGGAATAGAGGTTGAGCATACCGTTCTGGACGCAGACCCAGTCCTCCTTATCGTTCACTAACCTTCCGTGAGGGATGGTGCTCAGCATCCTTGCCTGAAAAGTGGCATCCTCCACCCGGTTTTTGTTGGCTTCCTTGCCAAGGTATTGCAGAGCCAATGAGCGGATCAGATCAGCATTGTACTCCTCCCAGTAATCCCCTGACCAGCGGTAGAGCTGGCCGCTCATGGGATCTGACAGGAGTGGAATGTCTTTAAGAATCCGGTTGGCCAAAAGACGCGGTTTGAACGACAGCCTCCCGTTAATGCTGAAAGTAAAGAACTGTCGTTCACTGCCAAGGCCAGGACCATCCTCCGGAGGTGGCTCATAGAGTTTTGATCTACCCACCAGCTCCTGGAAATTATCGAGAGTTTTGTGATGGCGAATGATGAAATCGGTAAGATCCTGGCCATGGTCGGCAGGCCAGGAGCCGTCTGCTAGTCTGCCCATATATTCCGGCCATTCAAGCAGCCGGACACTGGCGGCAACTTTATGAAGACTGCTGGCGGCGTTATCGGCATGACGTTGACCTGCCCGGTCGGCATCATAAGCAATGACCACCTCCCGGCCTTCGAAAGGCTTCAGATGTTCGGCACTCCAAGTCCTAGTCTTGCTGGTCTGGGTAATGGCATTCAGGCCCAGGCTGCGGGCGCAGATCGTATCCGGCTCTCCTTCGCATAAAATTACGAGACCCTTGGAATCCGGTGCCGGTGGAAAGAGTCTGGTGGAACCGTATTCCTTGCCCCAGGAGATGATCTTTCCCTGCCTAGCGCCTGGTTTATAGAGGCGGATGTTGACCAGGCGGCCATCTGCATCCCGGATAGGGATGGCGATTCTTTCCGGCTTCCTGACTTTCTGGATATTACCTTTCTTCGTCCGGTAGACAGTCTGCAGGCGAAGGTCCAATATCTTGATGATCTCCGGCGTCCAGCCGCGAACTTCCTGCAAACGATTGATCCATTCAGCCGGCAACGGCTGCATCTGCTCCCAGATAGATTCCGGGATGATGGATGCCTTGGATTTCTGTTTGTATGTTTTGGATCCGGAATTGGTCGTTGCATCACTTGAACTGCCATAGACTTCCCAAAACTTTTTAAAACCTTCGCTTTTGTCAAGGTGATTGACGGTAGTAAACAAAGACACCAGGTCACCGCCAGCACCACAGGAAAAGCAGTTGTAAAAGTCTTCCTCGATGTTGTAGCCAAAGGAGCTGTTCTTCTCTCTATGGATGGGGCAAAGACCATGAAGCCAGGGAC
>JAYEKE010000004.1 GCA_034660915.1 Pseudomonadota bacterium | reverse complement strand
AGGGCTCCCATAATCTGGAGCAGAGTACTCTTACCGGCGCCGGATTCCCCGCAGATAGCCAGCCGCTCACCAACGCTGACTGACAGATTTATCCCCTCCAGAACCGGAATAATTTCACCGTCAAGATGAAATTCTTTCGACAACTGTTCAACTCTGATTAATTCCCGTACCATAATCTACCAATTAATCAGTGTAACTATTCAGCACATTGCATCGCTACTTAAGTGTAAACTCGGGACTGTCCCCAGCTTCACCGGGGGCTGTCCCAGATGTTTACAGACTATGAAACAATGTCGGCATGCGCCGCAAAAGCCTGGGACAGTCCCCTTTTAAACCAAAAGGCTCGGGGACAGTCCCGGTTTTGCTCACAGCAGTGCACTTCATAAAGATGTGCTGAATAGTTACTAATCAGTTTGATAATGTTCTATCATATAACTCATGGTCTGCTGATTACGCTTTTTAAGTCTTTCCATGACTTCGCGCAGGAAGTGGGGAAACTGGGTAGCGATCTCGTCAAGAAGTTTCCGGTCCATGGAAGCCAGCAAACCATCAGTGCAGGCAAGAACTGTCGCAATAGCAGGCCGGCCGGTAATCATCGATATCTCACCAAAAAAATTACCTTTACCCAATTTTGCCAGCTTAATGTGTTGCTCACCGGAATGCATTTGCACCTGCATTTCCCCGGAAAGAATAATATATAAGGTCTGATTTTGCTGACCTTCTTTAATCAGACAATCTCCTTTGGTCACCGGCATTATTTCCAGCCGGGAAATAATTTCTGAACGACGGTTATCCGGAAATCGATGGAAAAACATCAGGGATGACAAAACTACATCAATCATCCTTTTATGGTAGCCGTCAACAATCAACTGCTGCAACTGTGGAAACTGCCGCTCAATCATTTCAAATTGTTCCTGCGGAATATTCAGCAGGTGACAATCAGTCAAAGCCCGTACTGTAGCCATCCTGACCCCATCCCCCAGGACACTCATCTCGCCGAAGAAATTACCAGGACCCAATTGCACCACTTCATTTTCCTGATGTTCCTTTTTACACAGGACCACTCCTGCCTGCCCTTCGATAATAACATAGAAAACATCGCCGGCATCATCCTGACGAACGATATCATCGCCGGCTTTTACCTGGGAAGATGAGAATACTTTGCTTAGTTGCTCCAAATCATCCAGGGATATTTGCGGCAACAGATTGATCTCTTCTCTAAGTTCGTGCTCATCCCCTAATGATAATTCTCCGAGGGCAGTAGCCTCCGCCGTCAATCCCTTATAGCTGTAAAGGGTTGCCAGTATATCTCTGATCTCAATATTATCAGGATCATAACGCAGGATCAGCTTATAGACCGCAATGGCTTTATCCACTGCCCCCTCACGGGCATCTTTCTCGGCCATTTTCGTCAACAACGAAATGCCTCTGCCGGAATCACCATTCTGGATGTAGGCTTCGGCCAGCTTGATCTGGAGGTGAAAGCTTCCTGGATTTTTAAGCAATTGATCGTTTAAACGATCAATGCGGGAAGTCGGATGATCAGCCCTGTCTTTTTTACCAAAAAACATTGCACTCATAAGCTACTCATATCTCAGGGCCTCAGCAGGCAGCATTTTGGACGCCCGGTACGAAGGATAGATGGTTGCCAGGAAGGAAATAAGCAAAGAGACAAAACAGATTAACAGCACATAAAATGGTTTCAGGTTAACCGGGAGGGTAGTAACATAATAAATGTCACTGGGCAAATTAATAAAATGATAGTTTTTCAACAACTCACAAATGCCAATACCAGCACCCAAACCTAACAAGGTACCCATAACGCCAACAATCATTCCTTCCCAGACAAATATTCTCATGACTCTTCTGGCCGGCATACCCAGAGTTTTCAGGATGGCAATATCCTTATGCTTCTCCATCACCACCATAAAAAGGGTGGAAACAATATTAAAGGCTGCAACCAGAATCACCAACATTAAAATCACAAACATGGTTACCTGCTCAAGTTTGAGCGCCGAAAAAAGATTACGGTTCATATCTGTCCAGTCGCGGGCCCAGAAAGGATACCCCAATAATTGCTGAATCTTTTTCCCCAACGCACCGGCACCGTAGACATCGGCAACCTGGACAGAAATTCCTGAAACTTTTTCATCCAGTCCAAACAATCGCTGGGCAGCAGCCAACCCCACATAAACCAATGAAGAATCGTATTCATACATTCCGGAAGAAAAGATCCCTTCGACCTGGAACATTTTCATCCTCGGAACCATACCCAATGGGGTCGGAGAACCAACCGGTGAGATAATCCTGACCCGCCCACCAACCGAAACCCCAAGGTTTTTGGCCAACTCACTGCCTAAAACAATGCCGGGATAGTCCTGGCTACCGGTGGAAGTGTCGGCAGTCTTCTTCATAAATGAACCGGCAGTCATTTGACTGCGGATATCCTTGCCAAGCGGATCATTTTCAGGGTTAATGCCCCGAAATACTACCCCGCTGACCGTCCGACCATGGGCTATCATCACCTGATTAAGGACAAATGGTGCGGTCAATTTAACCCCGGGAACTTTTTGTACCCTTTCCATAACATTTTTATAATCGGAAATGGCTCCACCATAACGCATCACGACAATATGAGCATTATTACCCAGGATCCGGCTTTTCAGCTCAGTCTCAAAACCACTCATCACTGACATAACCACAATCAAGGCTGCCACCCCCAAGGCGACCCCGGCAATGGAAATTATGGTAATCAGTGAAATAAAGATCTGTTTCCGTTTAGCCAGCAGATAACGAAAAGCGATGAAAAACTCAAGGAACAAGTTCAGGACTCTTTATTTTCAGGTTTTAACAAAGGGAATAATATAACATCACGAATTGAAGGAGAGTCCGTAAGCAGCATAACCAGTCTATCTATACCTATCCCTTCACCAGCGGTCGGAGGGAGGCCATATTCCAGCGCCCTGATATAATCAGCATCATACTGATGAGCCTCCTCATCCCCGGCTGCTTTTTCCTTCCCCTGTTGAATAAACCGTTCACGCTGATCAAGAGGATCGTTTAACTCAGAAAAAGCATTGGCCATCTCCCGGCCGGCGATAAAAAGTTCAAACCGATCAGTAACGGCCGGGTTGTTTTCATTTCTCCGGGACAAAGGGGAAATTTCAACCGGATAATCAGTAATAAAGGTTGGCTGGATCAACTTGGACTCTACCGTTTCATCAAAAATTTTTATCAGGAGTTTCCCATAGCTGCTATCTTTCTCCTCCACCTCAATGTCCAATTCCTTCAATACCTGCAATACAGAATCACGAGTTTGAAGCCTTTCCGCCGGAACATAACCATATTTTTCAATAGATTCAACCACCGTCAAATGGTCCCAGGGTGGAGTCAGATCAATTTCCTGCCCCTGATAGGTCACATTGCTGCTGCCACAAACCTGCTCAGCCAAAGTAGCAAACAATTCTTCCGTAAGCTGCATGAGATCCAGATAGGTAGCAAAAGCCTGGTAAAACTCCAGCATGGTAAATTCAGGATTATGCTGAATGGAAATCCCCTCATTACGAAAGTTACGATTGATTTCAAAAACCCGCTCAAACCCACCGACCACCAGACGCTTCAGATAGAGCTCTGGGGCAACCCTGAGGAATAAATCCATATTCAGGGCATTATGATGGGTGACGAAGGGACGCGCGGTTGCCCCCCCGGCAATGGGCTGCATCATCGGGGTTTCCACTTCCATAAAATCACGCTGTTTGAAAAAGTCGCGGATTCCATCAATAATCTTCACCCGCTTTTTTAAAGTATCAGCCACCTCACTGTTGACGAGCAAATCAACATATCGCTGCCGGTACCGGGTTTCCACGTCTTTCAGGCCATGCCACTTCTCAGGCAAAGACCGCAGGGATTTTGTCAGCAGGCATATCCGTTCAGCCAGAACTGTTAATTCGCCTGTCCTGGTCCGAAATATTTTGCCTTCTACCCCGATAAAGTCTCCGATATCAAATATTTTGAAAATTTCAAAAAGATCTTCATTGATTTTATCTTTACGAACATAAATTTGGATTTGACCAGTCCGATCTTTCAGATGGGCAAAGGCCGCTTTGCCGAAAAGGCGCAGTGACATCAGGCGACCAGCAACTTTAACCTGGGGAGGGAGGTTCTCCAGTTCTTCATTTTCAAGTGTCCCAAAACGGCTGACAACCTCAGCGGCAGTTTCACTGGGAACAAAATTATTGGCAAAAGGATTTACCCCCAGTTGCCGTAGTTTTTCAATTTTATCGATCCGCTGCTGGCGGAAGTCGGTTTTTTCCTGGACCTCTTTCATTTTACTCTTTTCTTTTCTTGCATTATTTCGCTTGCCGGAGATCCCTGCAGCTGCAATTCAGCCTGCCTGGCCACCTCTGTATCAGAGCTCAATTTAAGGACTTTCTCAAATGCTGCCCGTGACTTTTCATTTTCATTAATTCTTTTCAATGACATTCCATACCAAAACCATACATTGGGCCAGCGGGGAGCCAATTTAGCTGCCTGGTCAAAAACCGTCACCGCCTGTTTAATCTTATCTGTATGATAGAAAAGCATTCCAAGATTATAATAAGCCTGAAAAAAATCAGGTTTATATTTGATCGCCTTTCGGTAGTATTGTTCTGCAAAAGCAGGATTATCCTTTGCCTCCATCACCTTCCCCAAATTCACCAGAGCCTTTTCAGGGGTCAGGTAAAGGGGGTTTCTCAGGGCGTTATGAAATGATGATTCAGCCTTGGCATATTCTTTATCCGCCATATAAAGAATACCCAGGTTATTATAAGCATCGGAATATTCCGGATCCAGATCAACCGCCTGCTGGAAAGCTGATTTGGCCTGCTCATGATTCTCTGACTGCCAGGCAAGAATGCCGCTGAGAAAGTAAAGACGCTTGTCACGAACCCCACTTTCCTGACTCCGGGATATATACTGTTTTACCAGATCATACTGGTGATTATGATAATGGGTCAGAATTTCTTCATAAACATCATCCGGCAAGGTTGGTGCCGTTTGATCTTCTACATTACCGGCTGCACAACCAATGAAAACAACCAGCCAGACAAACAATGCCATGATTCTGAGTTTAGTCATTGCAACTCACTATCTGCCTTTACCCGGCTATCAGTTTAAAATACTCTAATCGCTCATCAACCCAACCCTTATACCGGGTATCAGGAACGAACTGGACCAGATTTTCATAAGCGGCTTTGGCCTGTTCATAATTTTGCAGGTTCTCATAGCTCATTCCCAGCAATAGATAAACATCTTCGCTGGTGGATGTATGGTCCGCCTGTATTTTAGCCAGAATTTCCAGACAACGCTGATATTCATGTTTTTCAAAACCAACATATGCCATGCCAAGGCGACACAAATCAGCAACATAGGGGTCGTCGTCGGATGTGGCCTTATCCAAAGCTTCCTGATAAGCCTGATCGGCTTTATCATACTGTTTCAAAACATAATAGCCATTACCTCGCAGATAACAGGCCAAAGGATAGGATGCCGCCAGACGTGAAGTTCCGGCACCCGTCTCCAGCTTGGCAATTCCGGTCTTCAATGAGTCTGGCTGGCTCATATCATCGAAATATTGCAAGCCCGCACTCAATATTATGGATGCCTGTCTATTCTGATATCCGAGATAAGCACTGGTTCCCGACACAATGACAATCAGGGCCAGAACAAATATTCCTCCCACAATAACTTTTTTGCTGTTGGATTTAACGTATGACTGCACCGTATTAACAGTTTTCATAAAACCATCAGGCTGGCTCAATTCCCTCCTGACCGATATTTTACTTTTTGCCATTTTTCGAGAAGACTCCCTTCATACGTGCTGCAATACCAAAGGCTATGATCGAATACCATAACTGGTATTTATTAAAATCATCAATAATACCGCCAAAATCAGAAGCATCCATAGCATAATAAAAGACAATAATCAATAACGAAACCAACACCAAAGCACTTTCTCTCATCCTTATTAACCGGAGCTGATTTTCAGCGTTTTTGGCGATCCATTTGCCAGAAAAAGCAACGGGCTACCCTCACGATGTCGCGCCTGAAATCGCACCGGTTAGCAACACATTACGCCGCGCAAAAAGCATATCGGACAATAATGGGAAAAACCCGGAAAAATGAAACAATATTCAGCCGAAAATCCATGTTTTCGGATGGAAATATATTGACACCATTTCTACAACTGATTAGGATATTATTAATTAGCGTTTCTGATTACAACTGAGAAGTACCTGGGTTGAACAATCAGCTTGAAATCACCTAAACTGAGCGATTAGCCTTTAGCGGTTAGCTATTAGTTTAATGATTACAGGATTTTTTGCTATTACAAACGTAAACATTCGACTACGTTTTCAGAAAAGATAAAAATACTCTCACAGAGGCACAAAGTCACAGAG
>JAYEKE010000003.1 GCA_034660915.1 Pseudomonadota bacterium | reverse complement strand
CTTTATTGTTTGCCCATAAAAATTTATCAGGTTTTGATATCGCCCTGCATGGGTCATTCCTGTCGCTTTGTTCCTTCCTGTTCCCAGTATGCCCTGGATGCCATTGGGCGCTATGGCATTATCCTGGGTACCATGAAAGCAGTTTTAAGAATCCTGCGTTGTAATCCCTTTTTCCCAGGTGGTATAGACCCGGCATAAGATCCCCAGATCCGGAGGATTGTACCGGACGGACTTTAGGCTAATAAATTCAGCTGGCCCTTTAGTGGCCTTGGAGCAAGTATGGAAAAACGGACCATTTTGGCTATTGTGTTGTCTCTGGCCGTCCTCATGGGTTACCAATATATTTTCCCCCCCAGTAAACCAGTTCCCTCAACCTCATCGGTGGCGGAGAAAGTTTCCCGGAGTCCAGTAGCTACCACTAATAAACCCGTAGCTGCTACTAATAAAGATGATTCATTGCAATCACCGTCGGCTTCGAATGAAAGCGCAGTCGCGTTGCCGATAAAGGAAGCATTGACGCCGGTGGTTGATGGTGAGGATATTACCATTGATTCTGCCTTGTATACCTGTGTCATTAATACGGTTGGCGGGGTAATGAAAAAATTTACCCTGAAAAACTACCGGAAGGATATTGCCTCCGGCAGTTCCCGGCTGGAAATGGTGAATGTAGTTGACCCATCATATTTTCCTTTGTCAGGCAAAATAGCGTTAGGGGGCCAGGTTTTCAGTGATCGGCGTTTTGTTTATCAAGCGGATACCAAAGGCCTTGAATTTTTGCAGATTAATAAAGAGCAGGTGACGCTTGAGCTCAGATCTCCACAGGAAAGCGGCATGACCCTGGTAAAAAAATATGTTTTTTATCCCGGAGAATATTATTTTGATCTTTCCTACGAACTACAGGATCGAAATGATGCCCCCACAGTCCTTTCCTCGACCAGCCTTGTCTGGTCCCATGAAATTTTCCCAGCAGCCAAGAAACCAAAATCCTATGTTTATCGCGGGCCGCAAGCCTACGTGGATGGCAAGCTTTTCAAACAGTCCAAAAAACAGAAAAAAATAAAAAAAATGGAGCTGGACGGGACAATTAACTGGATAGGCTATACCAGTAAATACTTTTTAGCGGCCATCATGCCCCAGGAACAAACAGCGGTTAGCAATGTGACCGGTGTGATTGAGAAACCAAAAGCTACTATTGTCGAAACCGGAATGAAAATGGGAGGGGCCGGTAATTTCAGGGTTTTTATTGGGCCGAAGGAATTTGATTATCTGAAAAAGTTTAATCTGCAGTTGGATAAATCAGTTGATTTCGGCTGGTTTGGAATAATTGCCCGGCCGCTGGTCCAGTTGCTTAAGTTCTTCAACCGCTACCTGCATAACTATGGTTTGGCAATTATTCTGGTGACCATTTTGATCAAACTGGTTTTTTATCCGCTTTCACAAAAGAGCTACCAGTCCATGAACAAGATGAAAGCCATCCAGCCAAAAGTAGCTAAAATGAAGGAAAAATATAAGGATGACAAAGCCCGGCAGCAAAAAGAGATGATGGATCTCTACCGGACGTATAAAGTCAATCCTTTTGGCGGCTGTCTGCCTATCGTGGTGCAGATTCCAGTCTTCTTCGGTCTTTATCGAGGGTTGATGGTTGCCATTGAACTGAGGCATGCTCCTTTTTTCTGGTGGATTCAGGATCTGGCGGCCAAAGACCCTTATTATATAACCCCGATTCTGATGGGGGCTACCATGTTCTTGCAGCAGAAGATGAGCCCCACTACCGGTGATGCCATGCAGGCGAAGATGATGCTTTTCATGCCGCTTATTTTCACCTTCATGTTTTTGAATTTTCCCGCTGGTCTGGTGCTTTACTGGCTGGTGAATAATATTCTGTCAATTGGGCAACAATATATGGTGATGAAAAAAGCAGAAGTTTGATGGCTTCGTAAAAACTCCATCCTCTTCGTCAGGCTGCAACCTCAGAACCTCCTTGACCTGCCTGCTGCAGGCAGGGGGGGGCATAAAAAACAAGAAAAATATGTAACCATGAAGATATGAAGAGCTTGAAGAATTTCTAATTGAACTTCATGTTCTTCAAGCCTTCATGGTGATGAAACAATGTTGACGATGATATATTCATCTCAATTTGGTTGCGGCTATGCCGCATTGGGTGATTAATAAGGGAGAAAACCCGGATGACCAGGGATTTTGAAGGAAAGAACGTCCAGGATGCGGTAAAAAAGGCCTGTCTACAGTTAAATCTTTCTGCTGACAGGTTACACTATGAGATTGTCAGGGAGGAAACCAGGAAAATCTTTGGTCTTTTAGGTGGGAAAACGGCGATAATCAGGGTTACGGTTGAGGAAAAGGAAAAAACTGATTTAGTTAAGGAACTGATCGATTCAGCTTTTAGTGACCATATTAAAGAGGATGTTTTAGCGGCAGCTCCGGCCGATAGTGAACCGGAATTGGCCAAAGTGGTGACAAAAGAGGATGAAATTCCACCATCACAGCCGCCTTCCCCCACACCTCCGGCTCAATCTGAGAAGAAAGAGATAAAAGATACAGCTGTGCCTGCCATTGACCTGGTGATGGTTAAAAAAACTTTGGTTGAGATTCTTGCCCTCATGGATGTATCGGTCAAATCCGTTGAGGGCCGTTTAGCGCCTCCTGACTGTCATCTGGTTATAGAGGAACAAGATGGGCAGACAATGCTGGTCAGCCGCAAGGGGGAGGTGCTGAATGCCTTGCAGTACCTGATTAATAAGCTTTACGGAGTAAGAGGAGGCCGCGTTTATGTGGATTGTGGTGGTTTTCGTTCCCGTCATGAGCACAATATAAAGAAGCTGGCGCTAAAATTGGCAGCAAAAGCCAAAAAAATCCGTAAACCGGTAACCATTAATGCCCTTAATGCCCATGATCGCCGTATTGTTCACCTGCTTATCCAGGAAGATAAAAGCCTGTATTCCCGTAGTAAGGGTGACGGTGAGTATAAAAAAATAATTATCTATCCAAAAAATCTTCATCGCAACCGAGATAGAAATAAAGCGAAAGCGGTTAAGTCCTGATGAGCACAGGTTATGGTTCACAGTGATACGATTGCCGCGGTTTCAACCCCGGTTGGTGAAGGTGGCATTTCCATCCTTCGCCTGAGTGGTCCACAATCTCGAGTCATTCTCGAGACTCTTTTTTCCCCGCTACCCGATGTATTCACTCCTTTTCATCTTTATCTGGGCATGATAAACGAGCCTGAAACCGGCGATCCTCTTGACCAGGTCCTGGTAGTCCGCATGGAGGTTGGTCGTTCCTATACCCGTGAGGAAATGGCGGAAATTCATTGTCATGGCGGGTATCTGGTCGCCGGGAAAATATTGCAATTATTATTGCATCAGGGGGCCCGGCTGGCTGAGCCCGGTGAATTTACCCGCCGGGCTTTTTTGTCCGGGCGCCTTGATCTGGTTCAGGCGGAATCTGTTGCTGACCTGGTTACTGCCGGTAATGAACAGGCAATGCAGGTAGCCATCCGTCAGTTAGCGGGTGGCCTGTCCGGACAATTGATTACTCTGGAGCAGCGTCTTTCCCGGCAGTTGGCAGCCCTCGAGGTTGAACTTGACTTATTGGAGGAGGAAGGGTTGTCTTTGACCACCCGGTTAATGGTGGATGAGCTTGATGTCCTGCGGGAAGAGGTGAAACAACTGCTTTCTTCCTATGACGAGGGAAGGACGCTGGTAGATGGTCTGCGGGTGGTCCTGGTTGGTCGTCCCAACGTGGGGAAATCAAGTCTACTGAATGCCCTGCTTGGCCGAGAGCGTGCTATTGTGACCGAAATTCCCGGAACGACGCGGGATGTGGTCAGTGAATCTCTGGCTCTGGGAGGGATGAGGGTGGAAATCGCGGATACTGCCGGGATTTGTCAGCCGGCAGACGAGGTGGAGCGGTTGGGGGTTGCCCGGACGGATGAATGGATGAAGATGGCGGATATTGTTATTATGGTCATTGATAACACCCGGATTCCTACGGTTGAAGACATCCTGATTTATCAGCGCCTCATTGCTCAACGTCACTTGGTGGTGGTGAATAAAAATGATCTTCCGGCTGCGGCCGGTGAGAAACAGCTCAAGGAATTCTTTGACGGCGATATTCCGTTTATTTATACCACTGTCCGCAAAGACCAGGTTGACGTTGGCGAGTTGAAAATGAAACTCAGGGAAATCATTGAAGAGGATTTTAAAAATTTTTCCGGGGAACAGGTTATCTGCCATTTGCGCCATAAAATACTGCTGGAGAAAGTGCTGGGATACTTGCAGCATAGTTTGAAGCTGCTTTCCGCTTCCAGGCCGTTACTTGATATGGTGGCGGAAGAACTTCAGCAAGCCCGCCTGGCTTTAAGAGAAATAACCGGACAACAATGGGATGGCGATTTGCTGGATACCATTTTTGCCAATTTTTGCGTTGGAAAATGAATAATGTAGCGCCTGATAACCTGAGAAGATTACTGATTGATGGTAGTCATCAATTGGATATACATCTTGACCCTGCTCATCAGGAAGCTTTTATGGCTTATCTCACCGCGTTACAACGCTGGAACCGTGCCTATAATCTAACCGCAATTAAAGACGGACAGAAGATAATCTGCCGGCATTTTCTTGATTCACTTTCCTTTTCCCCTTTCCTTTCCGGCATCTCTGGTTCCGTCCTTGATTTGGGAAGTGGTGCCGGATTTCCCGGATTGCCCCTGGCGCTGTTACTTCCTGCCATCCGTTTTTTGTTGGTTGAGGCCAGGCAAAAAAAAACTTTGTTTTTGCAGCATGTTACCAGGATTTTAGGCCTTAAGAATGTTGAAATCCTTCATTTACATTTGCATAAAGGAAATGGTAGTACGGAGTTTAAAATACCGCTTGCGGCTCTGGTGAGCAGAGCGGTATCGGTCCCTGATGACGTTTTTCCTGTTGCTGGAGAGGTTCTGGCGCCGGGAGGGCTGGTTCTGCTTTCTTCTACGGCATCTTCACGAGAAAAAATCATGGAGGCATTATCCCTCCATGAGAATTTACGGCTTGAGGACATCAAAAAAGTTACCATTCCTTTTCTGGAGCAACAGCGATATATGATCCGGATTATCAGGGTATAAGATTTTTATGGGGAAAATAATTTCCATCGCCAATCAAAAAGGTGGGGTTGGCAAGACCACCACTGCCGTTAATCTGGCAGTTTCACTGGCTATTGCCGAGCGTAAGACCCTGCTTGTTGATCTTGATCCCCAGGGGAATGCTACCAGCGGCATCGGCTATGAAAGAGATGATAATCAGCGGAGCATATACCAGGCATTGCTTGGACTGGCGACGCCTCAGGAAGTTCTTCACCAGACTGATTTTGCCTATCTGGATATCATCCCGGCAAATCCGGATTTGATCGGGGCGGAAGTTGAGCTGTTGCAATTTGAACGTCGGGAGTTCATCCTGGCAGATCGGCTGATGCCCTTACTGGGTAGTTATCAATATATTATTATTGATTGCTCTCCCTCGCTTGGACTGCTGACCATTAATTCCCTGGCCGCGGCCCACGCCATTTTAATTCCGTTGCAGAGTGAATACTACGCGATGGAGGGGCTCGGCCAATTATTACATACGGTGAACCGGATACAAGAGACCCTTAATCCTCGGTTAGATATTGAGGGAATTTTGCTTACCATGATGGATCAGCGGACCACTTTGGCACGGCAGGTGGAAAAAGAAGTGCGCGAGCATTTCGGCTCCCTGGTCTATGAGTCCATTATTCCCCGGAATGTCCGGCTCAGTGAGTCGCCAAGTCATGGGAAGCCCATTGCTTTGTATGATGTTTCTTCCACCGGAGCGCAAGCCTACTTTCAACTTGCTGATGAGTTTTTACGTCGGCAAGCCAGGCCATAAAGGCCGAGAGCAGAAGGCAGGGACGTTGTTGATTTATTGATTTAACTAAGGGAGAGCGGGGGAAATTGGAAGCGGGGTCACCGTGATTGGGGACATTCTTGAGTTTCGCGTTAAAAGCAAATTCAAGCTGTTCCTCCACTGGTCGAGCGATAGTCAAGAGTGTCCCCCCGCGAAGCACGGCGAAGCAAACGTGCAAACCGGCTAGGGGCTAGGGGCTAGGGGCTAGGGGTCACCGTGATTGGGGACATTCTTGAGTTTCGCGTTAAAAGCAAATTCAAGCTGTTCCTCCACTGGTCGAGCGATAGTCAAGAGTGTCCCCCCGCGAAGCACGGCGAAGCAAACGTGCAAACCAGTACGGACCGCAGGCGAAGGAAGGCGGGAAAGTGAATTATCACAAATTCAGGACGCAGGGCAAAAAAAATTTCACCATGAAGATATGAAGAGCTTGAAGAATTTCTAATTGAACTTCATGTTCTTCAGTCCTTCATGGTAAAATAAAATCTGGGTTGCGGGCGAAGCCCGCCTTATAGTATTTATGCAAAAACAATGAGTA
>JAYEKE010000002.1 GCA_034660915.1 Pseudomonadota bacterium | reverse complement strand
AACCTTTGCCTGACGGCAAAGAACCCGTGAAGCACTTAGCCTTGCATAAGTTTCTTCATCGGAACCTTTGCCTGACGGCAAAGAACCCGTGAAGCACTTAACAATTTCTTGTTTTTTTCACCCCTCAGGGGGGTACTGAAAAAAGTGACAGACTTTCAGGAACAAGGTACTAAAATCCTGCGGCAATCTGAACGCTGATGATGGTTCGATCTTCGAGCAGGCTGTCAGTGATCTCATCATCTTGATCGACAAAAGTTGCTTCCAGGGTCAGCTTGTTAGCCGCACCTTTAATATAATAGTTGAGGCCAAAAGTGTAGATAGAGGTGTTGTCGTCGCCGCTTTCATCAGAACTGATCATCTGGTAATGGGCAAACGGCTGCAGGTTGCCGATCCCAAGTTTGTCACCGAAAAAATAGCCGGCTTTTACCGAGATCAGGTCACCATCATCGCCGGAGCCAAAATGGGTCCAGGCAACCCCGTTGGGGCAATGCGAAATGTCAATATAAGAAGCGGCAAAAGTCAGATTGTCACCGTTGGCCAGCGGTTGATCGTAATGAAGGTCAACGGTCCAGGCAGAATAATCATCCTCCACGCCTCCCAGCACCAGATCTTTCTGGTAATCAGCTCCAACCCCGAGGGCAAGCACCCGTTTGGTACCAATATAGGTGCCGGCATTGAACCATTTGGTTTCCGGGTCAAAGAAATTGTAGCTCAGGCGGCCGGCAAAACGCATGGTATCATCAGGATTTTTGGCGCGGCTCTCTTCGCCGTCGCCAACCATAAAGCGATACTGCAACTTATCGTCAAGAATATTACCCCACAGGGTAACTGCGTCATCGCGACCGATATTGCTGGGGTAGAAAATGTTGCTGCGCAGGCCACCCTGACCCCAGTCAAGCTCCGTGGTCAGCAATGATTTTGTTGAGGTGGTGCCGTAATTGCGAGTGAAGGGGATGTACATGCGACCGGCCTGAACCATAAGGTCATTACCTAACAGTTTATAGGTGATCCAGCCGTCCCGCAGGGCGATTCCCGAGCCCAGTCCTTTGCCGGAATCATTGTTAATCTCATCCATCCCGAGTTTGTCGCCGGCAAAGTGGAGGAAAAAGCTGAGCTCGGGGGTTACCGTGCCTTTGAGGTAAAAATAGCTGCGACGGACCAGAAAATCATTGAGGTCATCATCGAATTCACCGTCGCCATTAGTGTCCATGTCGGAAACATGCTGATACCAGACCTGCCCCCACCAGCCGGCATTTAAGGATATGTCACCTTTTTGATAAATTTCCAGGGACCATGCCATTCTGGGAAGAAACAGTAAAACTGCCAAGCAAACAATAATTTTTTTCATCGTTGGTTCTCCTTTTCACTATAAATTGTAAGAAATTGAGCGATTTATTGCTTACGGTCAGCCGTGATAAAGCAGGGGCATTTACCTTGACTGCTTATCAGCAACAATTTCCAAATCAGACAATAGACTTTCCAATTCAAGATCAAACTTTTCTGAAACCACTTGAATGGTCTCAAAAAGAGCCTCGCAACATAGACAAACACCTGTCTTTTCATCAAATTTTTTGAAGACTTTTTCGGTTTCCCGATAACGTGTAATGATATCTATAACGGTCATTTCAGGGTGAATGTGATTTTCTTTTTTTGACATCTCTTAACCTCTTTTTTCAAGGACTTCCAATAACGCTTTCGGTATCTGGTGAATGATTTCCGCGACCTGGCTTGCCGGTGTGGGCTTGGCGTAATGACCCGCCAGCCGGTTTGTCTTCATTGCCACCACTGCCGCCTCTTTGATTGCCATGCCCGAATCCATCAGGGCCGAGACCAGACCCGTCAGAGTATCACCGGTACCTCCCATAGCTTCAAGGGCCTCCTCCACAGGATTGTCAACGGTTTCCAGTATACCTTCCCGATTGGCCAGGTAATCCTGCGATCCTTTGACCAGGAGAAAACGGGCGGCATTATTGTGGCTGTATGCACGGGAAATAAGATCAGGCACACAGTTTTCATCATGGAGGATAAAACCACGGGTATAAAAGGGGTGGGGCGCTTTTTCATCCGCCAGAAAGGCCAACTCACCGATATCAGGGGTAAAAAGATCATACTGTGAGGCCTTGCCGCTCATTTTGGCGGCATACATGAATCCGGCATCAGCTATTAACGTTGGCCTTTCTTTCATTTCATCTATGGCTAGCTGCAGGTGTTCGTGCCAGTCAACTATTGGCTGCAGATAGTGAAACGTAAGGGTTTGAAAGTTAGATTGCGGCAACTGCCCGGTTAAATATTTATAAAGGTGTCGGCTTCCCTTTCCCCGGCCGATATCTCCAACCAGATATCCACAAGGCGCCGGCTGTCCTAACGTTTCCGCGGTTTTGATCGCGGCTGCCATCAGGGCCGTGGTCCCACGATTGACGGATACGCCTTCATCACCAATGCGGATGTGGTTGTTTTCGAGGCTTATTTTACCGGATATCAGGGGAAATCCTTCAGAGGGAACTGTTCCTGCTATGGCGAGCATTGGCGTTGGACCTCCTCAAAGGCTAACTGCAGGGCATATCCACAGAGAGTATGGCCTATTTCACGGGGGCTGGGGGAACTGGTGAGCGTTTGACCTACCATTTCATAAGCCAGATAGGGAACGTCGGGGCAGCCGCCGCCGGAAACATTGACAATATTTCCGCTTGCTTTCTCAACAGTCAGTTTCATATTAGCCGCCCGGACCATGAGATGCCCACCAAAGTCCTTGATCTGAAAGAGATCCACCGGTTGCAGAAGGGGGCTGGTTACGGGAACCATGTCCAGAGGGGGAATTCCTTTTTCTTCAAGAGTCCTGAAAATGTTCAGTTCCTCTATGAGGGGAAACTCAATGATCAGATCACACCCACTTTGAATTTCAGGCGGCGGTCCCATAACCCGGATTTCCCACCCTTCTTTTTTCAGGATATTTTCCGCCTGGATAACCTCACTGGTATGTTCAAACACCATGATCCCGCGATCGGCATTTCCATTATCACCCGGCGTGCCCTGCTTTTGTTTATCCCTGGAAAAACTAAAAAGAGACACTCTTAATCCTTGCTTATGGTAATCTTGTACTCGCCGGCTGTTTCACTGACATCGGTTACTTTCCAGTCCTGACTGGTGGCGGCACGCGAGACATTTTCCTTTGATGTTTCCGTATCTACGATAATCTCGATCTCGCTTGTTTTTCCGGATTTTATCTCATCGATGGTCATCAAAACGGGCTGAGGGCAGGAAAGGC
The DNA here is from genome assembly GCA_034660915.1 of Pseudomonadota bacterium. Classification (NCBI taxonomy): domain Bacteria; kingdom Pseudomonadati; phylum Pseudomonadota; species Pseudomonadota bacterium. The sequence goes on along the minus strand of JAYEKE010000002.1, from coordinate 3,240 downwards.
CCCGGGCATCGACTTTTGTGCTCATATTTTTCTCCTTAATTTAAGCAATTCTTTTTCTCATCGTAAATCCGATAAACAGACAAACAATCAGGCCAATGATGACTGCCGGAATACCATAAGGTCCCACACCTTTCGGGGAACTGGCCAGACCGAAATTATGGGCGAATCCCGCCCCGACGATCATTCCCAGTACAAAAATGGCGGCATCCCCATCTCCCTCTCCGGACAGGAAAAGCTGACGTCCGGGGCAACCACCAGCAAGAGCAAAAGCCAGACCGGACAGAACCATTCCCGCAAAGTTCCAGATATGCATTGTATGGGCAACCGGCTGTCCCTTAAATCCCGGGTGAAACTGTCCGACGATGAGGTTGGTGACAAAAGCGGCAACGACGAGAGCAATGAAACCTGAAAGGAGATGATTTTGACGAAAGAGTATGAAGTCCCGCCAGGCCCCCATAGTGCAAAACCGGCTTCGCTGGGCCAGAAATCCTATAGTAAGGCCGATTCCCAGAGATATAAGAAGGGGGGCGTGCATGGCGCCAGGACCTTTCAGGCTGTAAAAAAGGACCCCGCTTCGGCTTTGACCTTCAATTTGCGGGAAGGCAATAAGAAGCGCCAGAAAGCCAAGCATTATAAGTGGTAGCATCCATCCCGCCGCCGCATGAGTAGCCTGGGTACGTCCCAGATTGTAACCTTTTCTGAGAAAAAGAGTTCCGATCCAGATACCGACAATTAATCCCAACAGACCGAGAATTGCGTTTCCATCACCGCCCGCAAGGCGCAATGCCGCCCGCCAGGGACATCCTAAAAAGACCAGGGCACCAATCATGGCAAAGACTCCCAGCACAAATCGCACAATAGGCGCTGATCCAAGACGGGGACGATATTCCTTGAATAAATATGCAGAAATGAATGCCCCCATAACGAAGCCGATAATTTCCGGTCGTATGTATTGAACAACTCCCGCGCGGTGTAACCCGAGAGCCCCGGCAATATCCCTTTCAAAACAGGCCACACAGATGCCCATATTTCCGGGATTTCCCCACTTCTGTAAGAGGGCCGCAAAAACACCGATAAACAAACCTACGCCAATAATCCCCCACCGGGTGGCAAAAATATTTTTAAACCTCATATCAGATACTCCTTCCTGATGAATTACCGCTCTCCAAGTTATTTTTCACAGTATATATATCGTCATATACTATAAGTCAAATTGGTTATAATTATAAATTATGGTTGTCTTATAGAGATTATTTATGGCATCTGGCACGCATGAATAGATATTTGATGAATATTACCATTCAACCCCTTCAGTTTTCTTCATCCTGGTCGAATAGAAACATTAAACTATTTGTAATTGTTCAGCGTAATATCTTATTCACCACAGAACCCAGAGTTCACAGAGAAAGACCCTAATCAGCTCAGCTCTGTGCTCTCTAGTAAGCGTTAGCGAACGGGTGGTTTAAATAAATTTGAAAAACACTGAGCAGTTACAACTATTTTTAATTTTTAGCGGAAAAAAACTTGTGAATAGAACTAAAACCATTGGCCGCCTGGTCTCATCATTCATGGTCCTCTTGATTTTCCTGGCCATTGGCAGCCTTGGCTACCTGCTGATCAGTGAAAAGTACGATCGTTTTCACCAGGAGATGGACACCTTTCAGGAAAATTTCACTGCCAGCCAAAAAACCGAGCTGAAAAACGAAGTAAATCAGACCATTGAATATATTGATCACCATCTGTCGCAGATTGAAACCCTAGCCCGCCAGGAGCTGAGACAGCGGGTTGATGAAGCCCTGCAGATTGCCACCACAATTCAGCAAAAATATAAAAATCAGTGGAATGATACCGAAATCCGACAGTTGATCAAGAGCACCCTGGGAGCTATCAGATTTGATCACGGCCGAGGATATTACTATATTCTCGATGCCGATGGAGTTTTCCAGCTGAATCCAAACCTGCCTACAATTGAAGGCCTCAGTCTCAATGACCTGAAGAATAATGGTGGACCCGATTTAATGACCAGGTTCAAAGAAATCACTTCAGACAGCGGTGAGGGATTCAACACCTATTGTTTCCACAAACCCGGACAGCCAGACCCAGACAATAAATCTCCGAAAATCACTTTTATCAAACGCTTTGCACCGTACAACTGGTATTTTGGTACCGGGGTGTACCTGGATAACTTGGAAGAAACTATTCAAAATCAGGTGAATGACTACCTGAATATCCATCGTTTTGGCCGCAACAATCAGAATTACGTCTTCGTGATTAAACTCCTTGACCTCAAGGGGGGCAAAAATTTCGGCATCATGTATGCCAATGCCAGCCGCCCGGATCTCCTCGGCAAATATCTTTCCGATGATCTCGTCGATTCCAAGGGAAAACTCTTTCTCCAGGAAGTTCTCCTTGGTTTAAGGAAGAAAGGTCAGTGTTATGTGAGCTACTGGTATAAAAACATCGGCAATAGCCTGCAGGAACAGCTGAAAACCACCTTTTTCAAACTGGATAAAAAGGCCGGTTTAATTGTTGCCGCCGGTGCCTACCATCCCGACATGGAGGCAATCATTGCCGGTTATCGCAGTAAACTGGGAAAAAACGTCACCAGAGATGTGCGTAACATTATCCTGGTTCTGCTCCTGATCTTCATGGCGCTACTGCTTATTGTCCGCTTCATGAGTAATAAAATCAGCCATGAGTTTACGGTTTTTACCAATTTTTTTGCCAAGGCGGCCCAGGAGAACAAGCAGATTGATAATAGCGCTCTTTCTCTGAATGAGTTCCAGGAGCTGGCGACAACCGTAAACCAGATGATAGGCAAACGGCAACTGGTGGAACAATCTTTCCACGACAGCGAGGAAAAATTCCGCGCTCTGGCGTTTAACAGCCCGACAGCCATTTTTATTCATCAACAAGGTACCTTTGTCTATGCCAACCCGGCCGCAATTGAAATCAGTGGTTATCCGCTTGACCAACTCCTGCAAATGAATTTCTGGGAACTGGTCCACCCGGACATGCGGGAACAGGTAAAAAACTTTGGTCAACAGCGGGAAGCTGGAGCAGATATCCCCCAACGCTACGAAATGAAAATTATTACCAGGCAGGGAGAGATTAAATGGCTTGATTTCAATGCCGCCACCATAGATTTCGAAGGAAAACCGGCAATCATGGGCAATGTCATTGATATGACCGACCGCAAAAATAGTGAACGGGACTTGCTGACGGAAAAAGAGCGGCTGG
>JAYEKE010000001.1 GCA_034660915.1 Pseudomonadota bacterium | reverse complement strand
GCCTTTGTTTTTGACACGGAAAGCGAACGTGAAAAAGCCCGGCAGCTGATCAAGGATCACCTGGACAGGCTCATCGAATTAATGACGGAAAATTTTCTGAAACCTTTTGCCGGAGAAGTATACAACATTAATTTTTTGGACAAGCAGCATCACGGCGATCGAATCATGCACTGTTGTTTCTACACCCGTTTTGGTGAATATCGTGGCCATGGCTGCACCTCAAAAGCGGTGGGCGGCGCCAAAAATTATATTGATGACCTGTTCAAGGAGCATAATATTGCCTGCCGGGTGTCGGTAATCGGCATGGGACGTGACGGCGATCTCAAGCCCTCACCCCGCAACCGGCGCGGCCGCTATGTTTCGGCCCGGCAACGGATTCCCATCAAGGAATATGAAAAAAATATCGGCCGGCCCATAGATGATTTTCTTTCCTACCTTGAGCTGGATCGCCAGGGGGTGCTGGAAGAAACCGGCTGGCCGGTTTACACCGGCATGGGCGGCGAAATCATCCCGGCTTTTTACCGGACGATGAAAAACAACCCACGTCCCTACCTGGTTTCATCCCTGCAGAAGGTATACGTGGAAACCCGGGGGGATGATATGTTGTTTGGAGTGGAGCTGCCGAATATGGAAGTGGGATTTCCTTCCGGTCCCGAGGGTATTGTCCCACCCCTGTCCCGGGAAGTAGCCAGAATATGCGGGATTGAATCATCCAAAGATTTTGTCGCCGCCTGTGCCGCCATTACCCTCGCCGGCGAATTCAATTTCGCCACCCTGCATATCAAGGAAAAACTCTACACCGGCAGGTAGACCGATGGCTGGTAAGATTCATCCTGACAGTAAAGTTGCGATCAAATCCGGGGAGGTCACCATCCCCGGATTCTTTTGCCGACCTGTTGGCAAAGGTCCGTTCCCGGCCCTGATCTTTTTTCATGGAACCGACGGATTTCAACCGACTCACCGGAAACTGGCAATAGACCTGGCCCATGAGGGATACGCGGTCCTGGTACCTGAATGGTTTGGCCGGAAAGTCCCCTGGCGGCTGAGCTGGGATATGCTGCCCTCTGCTGATCTCAGGGCCATGGGGTTATGGCTCAGGGAACTGCAGGAAGTGGATGGCAAACGGCTTGGTCTCATGGGAGCCAGCCGTGGCGGTGGTCTGGCGCTTTATGCCGGTTCAGTAATCCCGGCAGTGCGGGCGGTGGTCAACTACTCCGGCCTCACCTGCTGGTCCGAAGGGATGGATAGTTTTCGCCGGCTGCCGCTCAATCCTGATGACCACCTGGATTTTTTTAAACGAGTTTCCTGCCCGCTACTATCCTTTCATGGTGATCGGGACACTATCGTTGGGGTAGAAAATACCTTACTGCTGGACCAGACCTGCCGCCGATTCGGCATTGAGCACCACTATACGATCTATCCCGGCGTTGACCATTCCTTCATCTGGCCCAGTAATCCCCGCTACAACCAGGACGCCCACCGGGATTCCTGGATTAAAACCCTGGCTTTTCTCAAAAAACATCTGTAGGCAACAGCCTGATTTCCTCAGGCACTGATTTTTGCCTGCAGATCTTGCAGGAAAGCATCCCTTTCATCCTTGAAGTTCAGGGCCCCTACCGGACATATATCAACACAAGCCCGGCAATTCCGACAGTAATCACCAACTCCTTCTTCCTGGCTGCCGAAAAAGGAAATGGTAGTGTTGAATCCACGTCTGGCGAAATCCAGGGCAAAATCATAGTTCTGCCGGGAGCAGACATAAACACAGCGGCCACAGAGCACACACTTATTGGGCTCATAGACAATACAAGGATGGTCTTCAATGACTTCCGGCATATCTTTGGGAATGTACCGCAGTTTTTTGGTCCTTAAAGGCATGTGCAAAAACTTGGCAATCTGCTGCATTGCACAGTGTTTGTTGGCCATACAGAGACGGCATTTACCATGGTTGGTGCTCACCAGGAGCCGAAAGGCGGTCTTCTGCAGCAGCCGTACTGCATCGGTTTCCGTATGCACCACCATACCATCTTCCACTTTCTGGCTGCAGGACGGCAGAGGATCAGGGCGACCTTCGATTTCCACCAGGCATAAACGGCAGGAAGCCGGTGGATGCTCCATATCATCAATATAGCAGAGGTTGGGAATATAAATACCGTTATCCAGGCAGGCTTTCAGCAGTTTTGTTCCCTGAGGGACGCTGATTTCCAGGCCGTCCACAGTCAGGGTTACCATCCGATCTTTACTCATTATTTTCCTCTTCCTCCTTATCCAGCGGTTTGATCCCCTGGTCAGGAACCATTTCCGGAGGTGATACCTTGCGGACTGCATCATATTCCGGCGGGCAGGCATAGACACATTCACCGCATTTGACGCATTTTTCCTGATCAATGGCCTTTTTACGGTTGCTGGTGGTAAAAATTGCCTCGGTGGGACAGCAGGCAACACAGGCATCACACCCCCGGGCACAAGTCTCAAGATCAATGTAATAGGCAATCAGATCACGACACATGAGGGCCGGGCAGCGATGTTCCCGGTAGTGGGCCAGATATTCATCCTTGAAAAAACGCAGGGTGGTCAATACCGGATTGGGGGCCGTTTTTCCCAGGCTGCACAATGACCCTTTAATGATTTCTTCACCGAGGGTCTGCAGCTCAGCTATATCATCGTCACTACCCTCACCTTTGGTTAAACCCTTGAGAATCTCCAGCAAGTGCCGGGTACCAACCCGGCAGAAAGTACATTTACCACATGATTCGTGCTGGGTAAAATCAATAAAGTAGCGGGCTACTTCCACCATGCAGGTTTCATCGTTCATCACCACCATGCCCCCGGAACCCATCATGGCCCCGGCCTGCCTTAAAGAATCAAAATCGATCGGGGTAGACAGCTCACTCTCCGGCAGACAACCACCGGATGGACCGCCAATCTGCACGGCTTTAAACGGTTTTCCATCTTTAATGCCGCCACAGACCTCAAAAATAAGATGTTCCAGGCTGACCCCCATGGGCACTTCCACCAGGCCGGCGTATTCAACATCGCCAACCACCGAAAAAATTGCCGTCCCCGGAGTTTTTTCAGTACCAATATTCCTGAACCAATGACTGCCCTTACGAACTATGGCAGGAACCGTCGACAGGGTTTTGACATTATTAATAACCGTCGGCAAGCCATCCAGGCCTTCAACCGCCGGGTAGGGCGGCCGATACCGGGGCATCCCCCGATTACCCTGGATGGACTGGATCAGGGCCGTTTCTTCCCCGCAGACAAAAGCACCGGAACCCTGGAATACAGAAACCTCAAGGCTGAAATCAGTTCCCAGAATCCGGTCCCCGAGCAGGTTGCACTCTTTTGCCGCGGCAATGGCCTGTTCAATGGTGCTGACCGCCAGGGGATATTCCGCCCGAATATAGAGAACTGCCCGGGAAGCTCCTATTGCCAAAGCGGCGATGGCCAGTCCCTCAAGTACCTGGTGCGGATTGCTCTCCATCAGCGTCCGGTCCATATACGCCCCCGGATCACCTTCATCCCCATTGCAGATAACCACCTTTGGAGTTTTTTCAGCCTGGCGGGCAATATCCCATTTGATGCCGGCCGGAAAACCGGCACCGCCCCGACCACGCAAATGTGCTGACTTTATCTCCTCAACAACCCATTTATCACCCTTTTCCAAAACCTTTGCCAGAGATTGATAACCACCCACAGCCAGGTAATGATCCAGGCTATGGGGATCTATCAGGCCACATTGATCCATAATCACCCGCTTTTCATAAAGATAACGGGGATAGTCCATCAAGGTAGGAAAGGTATCATTGGGTTCAAGGGCTCCCAGCAGGTATTCAAAACAGGGATCTTCGCCCCCCTGGATAAAGGAGTTCACCAGCACCCGGGCTTCACCGGCCCCCACTTTCTGGTACATGAGCGGGGGAAATCCGGGATAATGAATGGTTACCAGGGGTTCGGCATAACAGTGCCCCAGGCAACCAACGGTAATAATTTCAGCCTCAAGCCCTTTCTCCTCTAAAGCGTCTTTAAACCCATCAATGGTTTCCTGGGATCCCGCGGCCCGACCACAGGTCGCATGACCGACATAAATGACCGGAACAGCCGGATTCTGCAGAGCCTGCCACTGTTTTTCCGCGGCCTGCGTCAGCTCACTTAATATTTCATTCGGAGTCGGATTGCTGCTCATCTTTAGCTTTTTCCCTTTCAGCTATCTCGTTTTGAATTTCAATTTCGGTAATCACACCCTCGACCTTGCTGGGAGTCACATAAGACTCGATTTTCTCCCCCACCACCACCACCGGTGCCAGAGCGCAACAGCCAACACAGGCAACCCTTTCCAGGCTGTACTCCCGATCTTGAGTGGTTTCGCCTTCTTCAATCCCCAGGCGTCGGGTAAAATTTTCGAGGATAATTTCTCCTCCTTTTACATGACAGGCAGTCCCGAGACAGACTTTAATCGGATGACGACCAGGAGGATTGAAGCGAAACTGGTTGTAGAAAGTGGCAATACCAAAAACTTTCGCCGCGGCAACCGCAAAATGGGCGGCAACCATCACCATACTGTCCCGGGGCAGATAACCATGGGTATGCTGGATTTTTTGCAGGACGGGAAGCAGCTGATGTACATCACGGGAAAAACCCGGCAGCTCGACGGCAATGGCATCCAGTACCTGCTGTTCTTCAAGATCAACTTCCTGATCCTGTTCAATATTGTCAGACATCAATATAATCTCCTTATTCTTTATGGGTTGTATCATGATTGATCATTATGCCGCCAGACAAAAACAACTGAAAAGTGAAGTCCCCTGTCCACTGGCAATAAATTGTTCACAGGCTTCATCCAGTTTTGCCAGACGCCGATCAAAAGCAAGCAGTTCCCGCTGCCAATCAGTCCGGTCGGCAGTACCCAAAACTGACAATAGTTGATAAATCCCGAGGAAATCATGTTCAGGCCCCAAAAGACCCTCATCCTCACCAGTCACCTTCAGCAGATCGCTGCGAATGGGGGGACAGATAAAATTAATGCACAAAGGCCCTTTCAGTTCACCCAGGAGGCAGCCGCAGGCGCCAAAATAACGGCAATGTTCACCGGTTATCCGCTCGCCGGTGTGACAGTTCTTCAACTCATAAACCGGATTAAAATCATCAAGACCTTTCATTTTATCATTTCGCTCTTTCCGGAGCAACGCAATAATACCGGCAGACAGCCTGGACTCCCCATCAACCCCCTCCAGCCTGAAAATATCTCCAGCCCCCCGGTGGCAGCAGCCGGGGAAAACCCCGGAAACCAGTTCATGCTGCTCGGAGCCATCGGGTAATCTTCGCAACACCTGCCGGCAATTACAACAATAAGCGGCAATATGCCGGCTGAAAAAAACATTCATTTGCCGGCACAAACCACGATAATGGGAAAAACGCTCAGCATCATTCATTTCCAGCGTCATTTTATCCGGCCTGTGCCTGATCACTGATACGAACCAGCAAACCTTTGAACATCCGCAGCTCGTCATCCGTCAGGCCGCGAGTCACCCAGCCCATAAAACAATGACCAACTTCATTGATCTGCTGCCGGATTCCATTACCCTTTTCAGTCAGAGAAATAATGGAGGATCGCCGGTCATGGGGAACCGGACGGCGAACCACAAAACCTTTCTCAACCAGGCGGTCAATAGTCCTGGTAACCGTAGGATTTTCCAGCGCCAGGATTTCCGCCAGCTGTTTCTGGGTCAGCGGACCATTTTCAGCCAAAGCCATCAAAGCGCACCAGGTGGCCGCAGTCAAACCATGGAACTCAAGTCGGCGGTCGAAGGCCCGCTTCAAGGTCCTGGTCAGACGGTTTGCCAGAAAATAGGTACAGTCGTGAAGTTTCACCAATACACCAAAATAATGTATACAAAAAAAAGACAATAGTTAGTTAGCTAAATATTTTTTCCGTGTCAAGCTTTTTTTTCCAGCGTTTTTATTGCCGGTTTAGCCAGGACTGGTCAGGGCAAGAAATATAAAATAAATAAAAAATAGCTTGCCAATCATGATACTATCCATTTATAATTATCTAAATTAAGCGATTAGCTATTAGCACTCAGCTGTTAGCTCAATAATTACAAGATCTTTAATGTTATCCATATTCACCCGATGGGTGTTGTTACTAGTTAACGTAAAGCCCTGATTATTAAAAGCTAAATGCTAACCGCTAATAGCTCAGCTTAGTAATTATTTAATATCTGCAAATCAGGATTTTTTAGTTTGATAGTCCAATACATAAAGGAGGAAATTACATGATCAGTACCGATAAACGCAATGAATATTACGAAAAATATCTTTCCGATTTATCATACCATCTGGACCAGGTGGAAGAGCAGGAAAGACCTATCCACGTGGGAGAAAAAATCCGCCATCTGCGAGAGAAACAAAGGCTGACACTTGATGACCTGGCCCTTAAAACCGGCTTTGATGTCAACATGCTGGATAAAATCGAAAAGGAAACCATTACCCCGCCACTGGGCACCATGATGAAGCTTTCAAGGGCATTGAACACGGTCATGAGTTCTATCATCAGTGAAAAAAGCGGCAATAAAACCTATAGCGTTCTGCGGGTCAAAGAGCAGAAATCCGCCTCCCTGCCCCTGGGAAAAGTCAGTGACCACAGCTACATCCCCCTGGCCCAGGGGATAGAAGATCGGCATCTGGATCCTTTCATTGTTAAGCTCAACCCGGTTAAAGATAAAACCCTGGCCCCGGCAGTTCATGAAGGAGAGGAATTTATTTACGTTCTCGGCGGCGAAGTCAAAATCGTGGTGGAAAAGCATGAGGAAATTCTCTGCATGGGTGATGCTTTTTATCTTAAATCCACTGCGCCACACCTGGTCACCAGCAATAACGACCAGCCGGCCATGATCCTGGCAATTCTTTACAGTGGAGCATAAGCCTCGCTGGAATGAATGACAACGAAACTCTCTTCACTCTGTTTTCCTGACGGCGAAAAAAGCTGTTTCTTCTGCTGCCCGCCAATCAGGGAGCCGGAGGCCGACAGCCTTGATCTGCTGGCAGAAAAGATACAACTTTTCCGCCTTAACCGCAGGAGTTTAACCAGGAATCGGCAGGATGCCGGCGAAATCCATGGAAAATCCTGCTGGGGACTTGGTTTTCTCGATCCCCGGGAAAAGCTGGTCGGCTGTCTGCTTCATCCCTGCCAGAATCAGGGAACAGACCAGCGGAATTTAACCGGATACCGCAGCAAATGCGCCGGTACCCTTTGTCAGGAAGCAATTATCTTTGCCCGGCTGAACCCGGTCAGGCAACGGTTTTACCTGGACTTGACCCCGGGAATGGATTCTTTTCATTATTCCAGCCGCCAGGCAAATCCCCTGATGAAAATCCTTCCCTGGGATGTTCCTGTTCTGGACGCTATTTTTTTGTTTGAGCAAGGGAAGTCGCCGCCGCGGATGGAATTCATCAGCCGCTATGGTTTTTTCTGGCACGGGCTTGATTACCGGCTGGACAGCTGGCTGGTTGGTGAAATCATCAAACACCGTGGCCTTGAAAAAATAATGGCCAAGCCGCGGGGATATCTTGCATTCCGGCAGCAACTGCTTCGCCGTTTACAGCAGGAAAAAACCCAGCTTGCAGCCGGATCACCAGCAATTCCGGTCCATTGTTTATCAATTCCACTGGAGCTCTCACGACTGTTGAAATTCGGCTTGAATCTCTGGGAAGCAACGGCCGCTGAAGTTGGCCGTCTGCAGGCAATCATGCTGCGAGAAATCGACCAGTTCAACTATAAGGGTTCACCCAAAACCCTGGAAACAGGAAACTGATATGCTGGAAATAACCGTCCGCTCAAGCCACATTGACATGTTCGGACATGTCAATAATGCCAAGTACATTGAATTCCTGGAATGGGATCGGGTGCAGATGGCGGAAGACCATGGCGTTGATTTTATGGGCATGGTGGCAGAAGGCATCGGCCCGGCAGTGGTTCATCTTGAAGTCAATTATCGTAGAGAAGCTTCCATGGGGGACATCCTGGTTATTGATACCCGGGCGGTTGAGCTCAAAAATGATAAAGTGGGGACTCTTGAACAGACAATCACCAACAAAAAAAGTGGTGAGATTATCTGTGACGCGGTGATTACTTTTGTCATGTTTGACCTGCACCGGCGAAAAAGTGTTCCCATGCCTGAGGCAATGAAAAAGTTTTTTTTGAAGAGTTCATAACCATGCGTGAATCATATTTATTACTCCTCTGCGATTATGGACGCCGGATGATAACCGACCGGCTGACCACTGGAACCGGCGGCAACCTGAGCATTTATGACCGCGACCGGGACCTGATTGCCATCACTCCGAGCGGCAAACCTTACGAACAGCTGACCCCCGATGAAATCAGTATCATAAGCCCGGAAGGTAAACATATTGACGGTCAACCACCTTCAAGCGAATGGCCTTTGCATACCGCAGTCTATCTGAAGCGTCCTGACATCAACGCCATTGTTCACACCCACTCCCGTTTTGCCACCACTTTTGCCATCCTGCGCCAGCCGATTCCGGCCTGCCACTACCTGATTGCCGTTTCCGGTGCCAACCAGGTCAGAGTAGCCCCTTATGCCACCTTCGGCAGCGATGAGCTGGCCCGGCAGACAGTAGCCGGCCTGGAAAAAGACAACTGCATCCTGATGGCCAACCATGGTCTGCTGGCAGTGGGGAAAGACATTCACCAAGCCTACAATATCGCCCTTTATATTGAGGAAGTAGCTGAACTTTACTACCAGACCCGGGCTATCGGCACCCCGGTACTGCTGACCGGAAAAGAAATGGACGCGGCCCGCGAACGTTTTAAAACTTACGGCAACAAGCCAGCATCGAGCTGACCAACACATACAATATCGACAATATTGTAAAAACAAACTGAGGAGGTAATCAAAATGAACATTTCACCAGCCTTAAAAAAGAGTTTTCTCTTCCTGATCCTGTTGACAATTTTCAGCATCCCGGCATACGCCCAGGACCATACAGCCCTCACCCCTTTACTGATCAAACTTGGAGGCTGGCAGGCGGAAAAAGCGGACGGCATGAGCATGTCCACCGGTGGTATGCGCATGATTACTGCTAACCGCACCTATAATAAGGGAAAACTGGAACTGAATGCTACGGTCATGGTCGGCAGCCAGGCAATGACCATGGGACAGACTCAGCAGATGCAGATGGAAACTGATGATGTGCGGGTCAAGATGACCACCATTGATGGATTTAAAACAAACCTCAATTACGACAAGCGGGAGAATTCCGGTGGGATCATGGTTTTTCTGGAAAACAACCAGAGCAATGCGGCCATGTTCATCCTGAGTTTCCAGGGCATGGATGAAAACCAGGCACTGAAGCTGGCCAAAAAATTTGACTGGCAGGCAATGAAGAAGACAGTAGCGAAACTATTATAAGACGACTACGCTATTAGAGGAAGTGCCCTTGGGGTGCTTCGCACGGGGACAGAATTGAATTCTGTCCCCACATCGAGACAATTTGGAAAGTGCCCGTATTTACCCTTGCCGGACATCATTTGGGCGGCCTCATCGTTGGCTGGAGCCGCCGATTATCTTCCTCGCAGTTATGTTTCCCAAAGCCCAGATCACATCCAGGGCGAATATTGCTTCGATATTTCGATCGAAGAGGTATTCAGCCCGGGCATCGAACTCGTCATCTGCCTCCCAGAGGGCAACAATCCAGCTAAGACCGGGAAACCAGCTGAATTCGATCCCATACTCTCCATAGGCAGAGGATGCTCCTCCAAGTGCCAGTCCACGGTCAAGAAATGCTTTCCCGTCGCGGGCAAAATGACGGGCAATCAAAACTGAAGCCATCACATGGGGACCACGAAAAAAGATGGTTCCGCCTTTCAAGTGGCCCGCGGTGACCAACCCCTGTGCCGGCGGCAGGCTTTCATGGGAAGACGCATAGGACAGCAATCCTAAAATTACCAGGCCTTCCTGGTAGGTAATCTTCCGTGATTCATCAGTCAGGGAAACAATGCTTTTCGTTTCCGGGAGCACACATACCGACTGCCCCCACCAGAGCAGCTCAATCCCTTTCGCGGAAACCGTAATCCCCGGAAAGATTTCTCCCCGTCGCCGGCTTAATTCCACCGCCAGCTGCCACCAGCCGGGATTCAGCTGCTCAAGCCGGCAATATTGGCGGTTATCTTCCGGATCAGCCGGCCATTCAAATTCGGTCATTTTATATTCCCTCAATTCCTGATAAAAAGTTATTTTTGTTCATTGTCGGCAGGGGCGGCAAACAGCACTTCAACTGCCAATTCCCGGTCACCGCGAACCAGAACAAGCAGTCACGGGGTCAGTCACGGGGTCCAGTCACGGGGTCAGGTCTAGCTTCATAGCATCAACGGCCGCCCACCTTCGCCGCCCGGACCATCCGCCCAACCGTGGTGAAATGCAGCCCGAAATACTCTGCAATCTGCTGGTAACTGTATCCCCCGGTGGCGTGCGCGGCCACAATGGCCGCGTTGCGATTGCGATGCTTGTGGGCAATGCGGTCCAGTGACGGTGGCGGGACACGGCGCTGCGCCTTCGGGATGTTCACGTCGTCTTTCTGCTTCGCATGGCGCAAGCTGCGCGCCACGAAAGCGTCATTACCCAAAAACGCCTGTCCCTTAAGGTTGTTCCAGATGGAGTCCACCCCGATCCCTTCGGCGACGAAACGCGTGTAACGCTGTATGGCCGTCGCGCGACGCTCAGCGAATGCGGCCAGCAGCCCGTCGGTCGCCAGCCAATCCGGCGCGGCCACCGTGCCGATCATCGCCCGATAGCTGCTCCACGGCCACCGGCCCGGATCGGGCACCATACCTGCCCGTACCGGGTTGAGCACCACGTAGCGCGCCAGCTCGAGCAGATAGCTGTCGCCATCGACCAGGATGGCCTTGTAGCGTCCCTGGAACAGGTGCCCCGTCCGACCATGGCGGCGGTTGCTGTACTGCGTGAAGACGCCGTTAAGCTGGCGCATGCCCTTCGAAAGGTTGCCGTCAGGCGTTTCCACGACCAGATGATAATGATTCGACATCAGGCAATAGGCATGGCAAATCCAGTTGAAGTCCGCCACCACCTGCCCCAGCACCTCGAGAAACATGCGGCGATCGTCGTCATCTTCGTAGATCGCCTCGCGGCGATCACCGCGTGTCGTGACGTGATACAGCGCGCCAGAGAACTCGATGCGGATGGAACGGGCCATGAGCTCACTCCTCTCAATAAATGAAACGGAGCACTACGATGATAGACCTGACCCCGTTTATGTTCGAATTATAGAAATTTACCAGTTAGAACAAATTTGCCCTGGAGGAAACCATTCTATACTTGACAAAACACAAACTAGCAGATAGGATTTCTTACATAATTCTTACCAGTGGGGAGCAAGGACATGGAAACAACAAAATTATCAAGCAAGGGCCAGGTTATTATTCCAAAACCCTTGCGTACATCCCATCGATGGAAGCCCGGGCAGAAACTTGTAGTCATTAATGCCGGGGATGGAATTTTGCTGAAGCCAGAAGCCCCTTTTCAAGAAACCACTCTTGATGATGTGGTTTCCTGCCTAAAATATCAAGGTCCGAAAAAAAGTCTACAGGATATGGAGGAAGCCATTCACCAGGGTGCTTGGAAATCTGCCCATGAAAGCTATTGACACAAATATCATTGTTCGTTTATTGACCCACGACAATGAAAATCAATTTCAAAAAGCCCACAAAATATTCAGTAACCATGATGTTTTTATAGCGGATACGGTATTACTAGAAACCGAATGGGTTTTACGTTTTGCATATAAATTCAAACCAGCTGAGATTAATAGCGTTTTAAAGAAACTTTTGGGTTTGTCAAACGTCTATCTAGCAGACTCTGCTCTTATTTATCAGGCGCTGAAATGGCATGAAACTGGGGTCGATTTTGCTGACGCCCTGCACCTTGCTTTATCTCAGCAAAGCTCTTCTTTTCTGACTTTTGACCGCAAATTCATTCGCCAGGCAAATGGACTTTCTGAATGCCTGGTTGAACCCCCATAAAATTGTTAATACCCAACCTGTACCCAGGCCTTTTCCGGAATTTTCCTGCACGGTTCATGCCGTTTCCGGTGCCAACCAGGTCAGAGTAGCCCCTTATGCCACCTTCGGCAGCGATGAGCTGGCCCGGCAGACCGTAGCCGGCCTGGGAAAAGACAACTGCATCCTGATGGCCAACCATGGTCTGCTGGCAGTGGGGAAAGACATTCACCAAACCTACAATATCGCCCTTTATATTGAGGAGGTAGCTGAACTTTACTACCAGACCCGGTAAATATTCGGGCACGTTTTCAAAAAAGCAATAATACTTTCACAGAGGTATAGAGAAACCAGTTATTTGCTCTCTGTGACTCCGCGTCAGCGTATTTTTTTGTCTCGCGCCCGTTCGCTTCACTCACTCAAGACGCAAAGGCGCAATGAAAAACGACAGACGATATAGCAAATTGAACTCTTCGCGGTCTTTGCGGCTTGGCGCGAGAATTAAAAAAATTGACGGATATTAGGTCCAAGAATTTGCCAATTTATAAACAAAGTCGAATGCTTACCAGACCCGGGCTATCGGCACCCCGGTACTGCTGACCGGAAAAGAAATGGACGCCGCCCGCCAACGTTTTAAAACCTACGGCGGCAGCACCTCATCAAGCTGACAGCTCAATCCCTTTCACGGTAACCGTAATCCCGGGGAAGATTTCTCCCTGTCGATGGCATAATTCCACCGCCAGCTGCCACCAGCCGGAATTCAGCTGCTCAAGCCGGCAATATTGGCGGTTATCTTCCGGGTCCGCCGGCCATTCAAACGTGGTCATTCCATCTTCCCTCAATTCCCGATGAAAAGCTATTTTTGTTCATTGTCGGCAGGGGCGGCAAACAGCACTTCAACTGCCAATTCCCGGTCACCGCGAACCAGAACCAGATAAGCGTAGTCACCCGGCTTCTTGCCCAGCACCGCATACTGTAAGTCCTGACTTTTCTGTACCGGCTGCACATCGATAGATTTCACCTCATCCCCCGGTTCAATCCCGGCAGCCGCAGCCGCGCTCCCCGGCTGGACCAGCATAATTTTCGCCCCACCTTCCGTATCCTGCAGCTGCACCCCCAGGCGAACCCGGGAATCATTAAGGTTCCGGTAAGGAATGCACCAGAGATAATCAGCCACATAGAGCGGCAAATCGGGAAAATCAACCTCCATCCGCTGGGGCTCATTTTCTTCCAGCTCTGCAGGGGTGGTCGGCAGGACAATGGTATAAGGCCATTTTCGCTGTTTTAAAACTTTACGGGGAATGCCAAAACCGTAGGCCAGATGAAACCCCCCGGTAAGCACAACCATTTTCTTATCCTGGCCCGCCGGGCTGTCAAGATAGTTGATGATCGAATCAGCCATGGTTTCTTCCCAGAGCAACTGCATGCCATAGAACATCTCCAGATGATCATGGCCGCCGGCATGACCGGCAAACATGGCCGCCAGAGCCTGCTGCTGATAGGGATCATCAGGCTGCGGATATTCACCCCCGTTCAATTCCCGACTTTGCTGCAAAAGGCTCATTTTTTCCGACCGGCTGACATTGATGGCCCGCAGGGGGATCTGCTGGTCACGGATAAAATGCAGCAGTTCACGATAATAGGAATAATCAGGCAATCCCCAGTCCCGGGCAAACACTGAAAGAAACTCCTTATCATCCAGATCACCGGCCAGCCAGCGATCGATATCATCCTGGCTCCGGCGACCAAACATTTCCATCCCCACTGCCAGATGCCCGGGGTAACGGCGATTGAGAGATTTGATAATATCAACTTCCAGCCGATGGGCGTAGATATTATCATGAGATTCCCCCACATAGATAATCCGGCTGCCGGCCATCAAATCATAAAACTCATCTTCACTTACCGTCAACCCGGTGGGGACATGAAGAATTTCACTCCGTTTCAAAGTTCCCGGATCACGGTAAGGAGAACCATTGGGAACCCCACAGGAATCCATAGTCTGACAGCCACTCATCAGCACCCCCGTCAGCAGAACAAACAAACAAAAATTTTGTTTCAACACCTTCATTCACAACTCCTTGATTAAAACCAAAAACTGGAAACTCAAAAAAAGCTACCAGCCGTCAATATTAAAATTTTCCGCCGTTCAGACAGGAATGGGTTACGCCGTCACGACAGCCAGGGAACCAATAATGGTTGCCAAAGCCACTGACTAACTGTTACATGCAGGGAACGTGTAAAAATTGCAACATCTTAAAAGTCAACAGACCCGCATTCTGACTACCACTGACCATGATAAATTCGCAATGAAAAAAATAATCGACGCCATCCCCTTTTACTATGGCTGGATCATTGTTGCCGTTTCCTTTATCACCCTGGGACTGGCCTTTGGCGTCTGGTACTCTTTTTCTGTTTTTTTTCTCGCTATCATCAAAGATTTCGGTTGGAACCGGGCATCCACTTCAAGCATCTTCAGCCTTTTCATCATCTGCCATTATCTCAGTGCCGCCGTAATCGGCCACCTGATTGATCGTTTTGGCCCCCGATGGCTGATTCCAGCCGGCGCCCTCTGGCTTTCAGGCTTTCTTCTGTTGGTTTCCGGATCGACCACCCTGCCCCAATTTTATCTCACCTATGGCCTGGGAACTGCCATCGGCGTCAGCCTCATTGGTTTTGTTCCCCACGCGACGACCCTGCCCCGCTGGTTTGTCAATCGCCGGGGACTGGCCGTGGGCATCGCCATGTCAGGCATCGGGGTCGGCATGCTGATAATCCCGCCGTTGATGGAGTATATTATTCAGCTCCATGGCTGGCGTTTCGCTTACCGGATTCTGGCTTTACTGGTTCTTTCAGCCATCCCGCTGAACATTATTTTTCAGCGCCATAATCCCGAACAGCTGGACACCATTGCCGACGGGCTGCCAACCGCAAATAAAAAAGAGGGTAAAGCTCCAAAGCGAAAGCTGTTCATTTTAGATCAACCCTGGGCTGAAACCCGATGGACCGCTGCCAACGCCGTAAAAACCCGTCGTTTCTGGCTGCTGGCCATTGCTTTTTTCTTCGGCCCTTTTGCTATCCAGGGAACCCTGCTGCACGCAGTCACCTGTCTGGTGGATGGAGGCCTCAGTTTTGCAAAAGCAGCTTCAGTTTTCGGCCTTCTGGGAATCTGCGGTTCCGGCGGGAAAATTTTCATCGGTTTTCTGGCTGATCATTTAACCCGGGAAACCGCCAACAGCATCGGGATGGCAACGGCTTCCCTGGGCATCGCCGCCCTGCTGGCCGTCCCCTGGCAACCAGCCATCTTCCCCTACCTTTTTGCTGCCGGCTTCGGGATCGGTTACGGTGCCGCCGCCCCACTTTTTCCATCCATTGCCGCTGACCTGTTCCAGGGACCAACCTTTGGCCGCATCTTCGGCCTGCTTTCCCTGTTCCTGGGCCTGGGAGGAGCCAGCGGCGCCTGGGTTGCCGGCCACCTGTTTGACTTGACCCACAGTTACCATTATGCTTTTATTTTGACAATCATTGCCCTTTGGCTCTCCTGTTTGTCTTTCTGGTTGGCAGCCCCAAGGAGCGTACGGCGTATTCTGCCCATTGAAAGCAGAGGGAAAGGCATAGAAAAAAAATGATCCGTGATAACTATTGGAATAAACGTTACTGGCAGCGGAAAAACTGGAAACATGGCGAGTTGCTGCTGATCTGGCAGGAATCTGCCGCTGACAATGGCCTGTGGCAACTCTTTCTGCCGGTATGCGGGCCAAAGGATTTACCGCCGGAACAGCAGTTCAACCCCCTGACCTGTTCTAACAAACTGCACTGGAAAGAAACAGCGGTCGATGAATTGCTGAATCGTGGTAGTATCCTGAAACTACCGGCAGCTAAGAAAGATATTTTCTGCAGCCGGCAGCATTTTACTACTTTTGAAACCAACGTATTTGCCCGCCTGGCCCAAGTTCCAGCCGGCAAAGTGATCAGCTACGGTGCTCTTGCCGGCTGGGCGGGATATCCACGGGCCGCCCGGGCGGTGGGCCGGCTGATGGCCAAAAATCCTTTCCCCCTTTTCTATCCCTGACATCGGGTGATTCGAGCCGGCGGTCAGCCAGGCAATTTCGGTGGCGGCACAGCCCTGAAACGGCAACTGCTGCAAGAGGAAGGGGTTGCTTTCAGCAGCCCGGAAAAAATTTCCCCAAAATCACGTCTTGAGGAAACGCTTAAACTTCCTTCTCTATAAGCCCCCCATCCAGACCAAAACGCAGTTGGTGGACAAAAGATCCCAGGCGCTCCGGTAGATCCAGCTCTGCTCCGTGTTCAGCCACAATTTTCACCAGGGCGCTGCCGACGATAACCCCGTCAGCATATTGCCCTACTTCGGCTGCCTGTTCCGGGGTCGAGATGCCGAATCCGGCGGCAATGGGGGTTTTGGTCAAATTTTTCAGCTGTTTCAATGATTCAGGGATCGCCGGCGGCAATTTCCGCCGGGTACCGGTAATACCGGTCACCATCACATAATAAACAAAACCACGGCTTAAACGACAAAGTCTGGCTATGCGCTCGGGAGTACTGGTAGGAGCTACCAGTTGAATCAGCGCCACTTCTTTTGCCTCCGCTTCCTGTCGCAGCTGCTCCCCTTCTTCTGGTGGCAGATCGGGAATAATAACCCCGTTGACCCCGACAGCCGCGGCATCGGCAACAAAATCACTGACCCCATAAGCCATGATCGGATTATAGTAGGACATCAACACCAGGGGCGTGGCACAGCGGCTGCGGATATCTTTAACCATGGCGATAATTTCTTTCAGCGTCGTTCCCTGGTGAATGGCCCGCATGGATGCCGCCTGGATGGTGGGACCATCAGCCAGGGGATCAGAAAAGGGAACCCCCAGTTCAATAATATCAGCCCCGTTTTCAGCCATGGCCATCACCATGGCCGAGGTTTTTTCCAGGGACGGGTCACCGGCGGTAATGAAAGTTATCAGGGCTTTTCGCCCCTCCTCTTTAAGCCTGGCAAACACTTCATTGATCCGGTTCATGATTTCCCCCGTTCCAGAGCCGCCACCGTCTCCACATCTTTATCTCCCCGGCCGGAAAGATTGACCACCACCAGCTTGTTGACCAGTTCCGCCGCGTGTTTCTTTACCCCGGCCAGGGCATGGGCAGTTTCCAGGGCCGGGATAATGCCCTCAATGCGGGCCAGCAGGTGAAAGGCCTCCAGGGCCTCGTCATCGGTTACCGAATCATAAACCACCCGCTTTTTATCTTTCAGGTAACTGTGTTCCGGCCCGACGCCGGGATAATCAAGACCGGCAGAAATGGAATGGGCCTCCTGCACCTGCCCGGCTTCGTCCTGGAGCAGGTAGCTCATGCAGCCATGGAGCACCCCCGGAGAACCAAAACCCAAAGGAGCCGAATGTCGACCGCTGGCAATCCCCTCACCGGCAGCTTCAATCCCCAGCATCTCCACCGGATCACCCAGGAAAGGATAAAACAGGCCGATGGCGTTGCTGCCGCCGCCGACACAGGCCACCAGGACATCGGGCAGCCGGCCCTCCCGTTGTTGCAGCTGCTTTTTTGTTTCCACCCCGATCACCAACTGAAAATCCCGCACAATCCGCGGATAGGGATGGGGACCGACAACGGAACCAATGATATAATGGGTGGTAGCAACATTGGTAACCCAATCGCGGATAGCCTCATTGGTGGCATCTTTCAGGGTTTTGCTGCCGGAACTCACCGGAATCACCCGCGCCCCCAAAAGCTCCATCCGAAAAACGTTCATCTGCTGGCGCACCATGTCCTTTTCACCCATATAAACTTCACATTCGAGCCCGAAAAGCGCCGCCGCCGTGGCGGTAGCCACCCCATGCTGGCCGGCCCCGGTTTCAGCAATAATCCGCTTCTTTCCCATCCGCACAGCCAACAGCACCTGCCCCATGGTATTATTGATCTTATGGGCTCCCGTATGGGCCAGGTCTTCCCGTTTCAAATACAGTTTTTCGATCCCCAGCTCTGCTCCCAGGCGGCGGGCCCGGTACAGTGAGGTGGGTCGACCGCAGTAATCAGCCAGCAATTCGCTCAGCTGTTGAATAAAATCCGGCTGCCGGCGATAATGATCATAGGCCTGTTCCAGCTCATCCAGGGCTGCAATCAAGGTTTCCGGCACATAACGGCCGCCATAAGGGCCAAAATGCCCCTGTTCATCAGGCTTGTTCATCGCTCCTCCTCACGGCATTCATAAACGATTCAATTTTTGCCCGGTCTTTACGACCCGGTTCCAATTCCACCCCGGAACTGACATCCACCGCCCAGGGGCGGACAGTCTCAATGGCCCGGCCAACATTTTCCGGGGTCAGACCACCGGCAAGGATGAAATAGCGACCCGCCTGCCGGCGATCAAGAAGCTGCCAGTCAAAGGTCATGCCACTACCACCAGCCATTCCGGTCACATAGGTATCATACAAAAAAATCTCACATTGTTCTTTATAATGTTCCAGTTCCGGCAACGGTTCATCCACCCCAACCCTGAATGCTTTAATAATCTTCCAGTCAGCAAGCAACAGGCAGTCCGCCGGGGTTTCCTTCCCGTGCAGCTGCAGATAATCAAGGCGACAGCGACCGGCAATCTCCAGGATAGTTTCCGGTTTTTCATCCACGAATACTCCCACCGTCCGCACCAGCGGCGGCAGGGCGGCAATAATCTTTTCTGCAACCAGTGGTTCCAGCCGCCGGGGGCTGTCGGCAAAGATAAATCCCAAAAGATCGGCCCCGGCCTCAGCCGCCGTCAAGGCATCTTCCAGGTTGGTCAAACCACAGATTTTCACCCGGGTTCGCATAACTTCCTCCACTCCTCATGTAGATATTCAGCTAACTATAACCTAAACTGAGCGATTAGCCTTTGAAGGTTTAATGTGTAAGGTTTAAGGTTTTTACCTTGTACCTTGTACCTTGTACCTTTTAGGTTTAATGATTACAGGATGTTTTACTATTACAAACCTAAACATTCGACTACGTTTTCAGAAAAGATAAAAATACTCTCACAAAGGCACAAAGTCACAGAGAACCCGAGTCATTTGCCCTCTGTGACTCCGTGTCTCTGTGAGAAATAATAAAAAAAGGTTTAAGGTTTTTACCTTGTACCTTGTACAACGTACAACGTAACGCCTTTATTTTTCAAGGCTAAACGCTGATAGCTAACAGCTAATCGCTTAACTTAGGTATGACTATCTACCTCCACCCACGGTAATTCTTCGCACAGGAGAAAACCAGTATGTCATTCTCCCCGAATCAATTTCTGTAGCGTTGAGGTTGGATCACCTGATTTCACCAGGCTGGTACCCACCAGCACTCCCTGAACTCCGGCAGCAGCAAGTCTGATCAGCTGCGCGTGGTGATCAATGCCACTTTCGCTGACCACCAATCGATTTTCAGGAATAAGTTTTCGCAACCGCAGGGTGGTTTCCAGGTCGATGGTAAAATCCTTGAGATTGCGGTTATTTATGCCGATAATGACCGCCGGGGTTGACAGGACTTTTTCCAGCTCTTTTTCATCGTGAACTTCCACCAGGCATTCCAGCCCCTGGTCGGCAGCGATGTCCAGCAGCTCCCGAAGTTCGTCTCGGCTTAAAATGGCGGCAATCAGCAGGATGGCATCCGCCCCGGCCGCCCGGGACTCCCGAACCTGCAGGGGATCAATGATAAAATCCTTGCGCAGCAGTGGCAGTTCAACCAACGATCTCAGGCTGGCAAGCCAACTGATATCCCCTTTAAAAAAATGTTCATCAGTAACCACGGACAAGGCTGCCGCCCCACCCTTTTCATAGGCCGTAGCTAATGACGGCGGATCAAAATCAGCTGACAGCAGGCCGGCGGAAGGTGATGCTTTCTTGACTTCGGCAATAACCCGGGGGTACGGTTCCCGGAACAAGGCCGCCGCCAGGGAACGACATTTTTCAAAAGCAGGCGGGGATGACGGCATAATACCCCGCTGTTTCAGTTCCGCCACCTCAATTTTCTTTCGAGCGACAATTTTTTCCAGAATGTTCATTATGATACCAGAAGACAGAAGCCAGGAGTCAGAAAAAGATTTACAATTACCCGTCTTTATTTCGAAATCTGAACACTTACAGTTTATTGCAACTCAACTTTCTGAATTGCATTGCCAGGGACATTTTACAGGATGTTCGGGCCTGGCTCACTATATATTTTATTCTCCTGCCAGCTGGTTGGAAAAATTCACCAGGCGCTCCAGGGTTTTCAGGACTTTACGGCTGTCAATCACCGCGGCTGCCTGTTCCACTCCAGAACGGAAATCATCGGCTTTCCCGGCGGTCACCAGCACTGCTGCCGCATTGAGCAGAACCACGTCACGTCTCGGCCCCTTATCGCCGGCAAAAATATCCATCAGGATGCCGGCATTGGTAAAAGCATCACCGCCTTTGACCGCCGCCAGCGGTGCCCGTTCCAGCCCGGCATCTTCGGGCACCAGGGAAAAGCTGGAAATTTCGCCATCCTGCAGCCGGACGATGGTGGTTTCCCCCACCAGGCTCAATTCATCCAGGCAGCCGGCACCATGAACGATCATGGCATTCTTGCCGCCCAGGTTTTTCAACACCCGGGCAATGACCCCGGTCAGCTCCGGATCATACACTCCCAGCACCTGCACCCCGGCCCCGGCCGGATTGGTCAACGGTCCCAGCAGGTTAAAAATTGTCCGAATGCCGATTTCCCGCCGGGGGCCAATGGCATACTTCATCGCCGAATGCAAAAGCGGCGCAAACAGAAAGCCGATACCCACTTCAGCGACGCAGCGACCCACCTGTTCCGGGTTCAGGTCCAAGTTAATTCCCAGGGCTTTGATAACGTCAGCACTACCACACTGGCTGGAAACCGAACGGTTGCCGTGCTTGGCCACCTTGAGCCCGGCACCGGCAACCACGAAGGCCGTAGCAGTGGAGATATTGAAAGTATTGGTACCATCACCGCCGGTACCGCAGGTATCAACGATGGTTTCCTCATCGATATTTATATCATCCCGATCCAGATTGATCGTTGAATCAAGCACCGGTACCCGGGTGGCTTTTTGCCGCATAACCCGCGCCGCCCCGGTAATTTCACCAATGGTTTCCCCCTTCATCCGCAAGGCGGTGATAAAAGCCGCCACTTGGGCATCCGTTGCCCGCCCCTCCATAACTTCACTCATGGCCGCGAACATCTCTTCTTCACTCAAGTCACTTCCCTGAACGACTTGCTCAATAAATTTCCTGATCATGTTTTCTTCTCCCCTACCGAAAAATAATTTGCGTTTGCTTCGCTTGCGCCCTAAGCGACAGCGAGGAAGTGCCCTTGGGGTGCTTCGCAAGGGGACTGCACTAAAGGTCTGTCCCCAATCCCAGCAGCTGATATACCTTTATCCTTATACCTTGTACCTTCAGCCTTTCTTCTATAATCCCTCCGCTGCCATTTCCAAAGCCTTCCTGATTGCCATGGCCTTGTTCAGGGTTTCCTCATATTCCTTCGCCGGATCGGAATCGGCAACGATACCGGCACCGGCCTGAAAATAAATGCGCCCGTTTTTGATCATCACCGTCCGGATGGCAATGGCAAAATCCATATTGCCGGAAAAACCGAAATAACCCACAGCCCCGGCATAAGGACCCCGACGGCTGGGCTCCAGCTCATCAATAATCTCCATAGCCCTGATTTTCGGCGCCCCGCTCACCGTGCCGGCGGGAAAACAAGCACGAAAGGCATCATACATATCCAAACCATCCCGCAGCTGCCCCTGCACATGGGAGACCAGATGCATGACATGGGAATAGCGTTCAATCTCCATCAGTTCATCCACCTGCACCTGGCCGTAAGCCGCAATGCGCCCCACGTCGTTGCGCCCCAGATCAACCAGCATGATGTGCTCGGCCCGCTCCTTGGGATCAGCAAGAAGTTCCGCCGCCAGGGCCTGGTCTTCAGCCTCCGTGCGTCCCCGGGGCCGGGTGCCGGCAATGGGCCGCACCTCCACCATCCGGTCGGTTTTACGCACCAGCAGTTCCGGCGATGAGCCCACCAGCAGTTCATCATCAAACTGCAGATAATAAAGATAGGGAGACGGGTTTACCAGCCGCAGAGCCCGGTAAAGGGTGAAAGGATCGAGCTCTTGTTCACAGCAGAAACGCTGGGACAGCACCACCTGAATCACATCCCCGGCCCGCACATATTCGGTGCCCCGCTCCACCATGCGGATAAAATCATCCCGGGCAAGATTACTGGAAACTTCCAGTTCAGCCGCGGCAGTGGCCGGCTGATCATAAGCGGTGGGAGTTTTCAAGCGGGCAATCAGCTCATCAATCAGCTCAAGCCCGTAACCATAACAGGTTTCGGGATTCTCCTGACCATCAACCTGGACCAGGGCAATAATAACCAGGGTATTCTTCAAATTATCGTGAACCAGCAACAGACCGGGGACCATAAACAGGGCATCGGCAAAACCGGTATCATCACTGGCATTATCGGGCAGGAACTCAAACTTTTTCACCACATCGTAGGAAAGGAACCCGACAGCACCGCCATAAAAGGCCGGCAGACCGGCAACCGGAGCCGGAGTAAAGGCATCCAACAATTCCTGCAGTTGAGCCAGGGGATCAGTGGCAGATGACCGGATTTCACGCTCTTCAGCCCGGATTATGGCTACCTGCTCCCGCCGTTGACAGAAAACCAGCTGCGGCTCCAGGCCGATGATGCTGTATCGCCCCCAGCGTTCGCCCCCCTCCAGGCTTTCCAGCAGAAAGGTATAAGGTCCCCGGGCCACCTTGCGGTAGAGAGAAAGGGGTGTGTCAAGATCAGCGACCACCTCACAGCAGACCGGTACATGGGAATGGCCGTCAGCCAGGCGGATAAATTCCGGCAAAGAGGGAAAAC